>QNUZ01000112.1 GCA_004347865.1 Archaeoglobi archaeon
ACCTCTAGCTTGCTGAAAGTTCTGATTTCAGATCGGAGAATTTAACGGCTTCCTGAATTATGGCCCGAAAGATTTATTAATTAAAAGATCAACGCATTTATGGGGGCGTCGATACAACGTTGGCATCTATCCCGCCGCCGATGCAACTATGAGTTTTTTTGGCGCCCCCTATGTTTTCTCTATTAAAACTGCGTTTATTACTCCCTCTTGGCTGGGTCGGTTTGTGACCTTTGCTTTTCCAATTTCGGTCTGTATAACTGCACCTTTTGTTATTACCCCATGCCTGACGTAGTGAACATGGGCCGGATTCTCGAGCACGGCTTTGATCGCGACCCTGAGAACCCTCTTCTGAGTCGGATCGTAGACATTTGCGAATTTATCTGAGAAAAGCTTTATCTTATATCTTCCCCCCATCATTCTTTCCTTCTTAGTCTTTCTTTCACCGATAGTCGTCAATACCTGCTCTCCGCCAAGTTCGTACTTTCTCTTTTTCCTGTGCGGCCTGTAAAGTCCCCCGGTCGGTTTCCTTCTACTCCTACCTTGGAAGATCATCCGCTCACCTTCCGTTTGCTACCACTCTCGCCTTAAAGATTTTATGCCTTATGTATCACAGTTACTGGGGAGTGGTGGTGGACGGCTTACCGAGAGGAGGAAAGTCCCCCCGCCCGAGAAGATGGGCTCCGCAAGGGGCATCCCCGAGAGGGGATCGGGTAGGAACAGAAAACTCCCGGCAGGGGGCAATGCAATGAAGCCGAAGGGCAGAGATCACCTCTGCTGGTTGAAATTCCTGCCCGCCATCGGGTGCAAGGCTTAACGCCGCTCAGAATGATGCCGTCGGAACAGAAGGGGGCTTACTACCGCCACTCCCCACTTTTTAGATTTAAAATCGGAGAAGTTCCGCAAAAGGGATGTGAATCAGGTGCATAAGTTAACCATACCTGTGGCTGGAAGCTTTGGCTCTTGAACTGGCAGATGGATGGAAAGGCTTAAGGCCCTTCCCCCGAACGTCAGAAGCTACCGGCTTTATAACTGAAAACCTTGGCCTTGAAGGGTAGGAAGTGGGTGTAGATAAAGACTTAAATATCACGCGAGAACTGAGATCATGGGAACGGTAAAGCCTGCATACATAAAGGTAATAGCGAATGAGCTGCTTAAGAGGTATCCGGAGTTGTTCACTTCGAACTTCGATGAGAACAAGAAGCTCGTATCCCAGCTTACGACGAT
>QNUZ01000113.1 GCA_004347865.1 Archaeoglobi archaeon
TATATCACTTCAAGATACTTGCCTGAAGAATTCAGAAAAGAGGAGGTTGTAGAGGCATTGGAACTTTATAAGAAGCTGAAGGAAATTCTATGGAGTTCTTGAAAGAAATCTACGAAAGAAGAAGGAGATATTTTGAAAGGATGGATGAATACTTAGCGAGAATAAAAGAGATCGTAACTAGAGAAGTTGCCGAGGCGGACATTTATCTCTACGGCTCTGTTGTTGAAGGAGACTTCTCGATAGGGCTCAGCGATATCGACGTCGCAATAGTTTCGGATGAATTTTTGAATAGAGATAAAAAGCTCGAAGTCTTCGGAAAGCTCATGAGGGAGTTTTTCGATTCACCTTTTGAATTTCATGTGCTTAGAAGAGAGCAGTGGAATTTTTACAGGAATTTTATCAAAAATTTTAAAAAGATTTAACCAAAATCTCAAAACATTGCCTTAACAGATTTTATGGGATTCTTAAAAGATAATGCCGAATACTTTGAGAAGAAAGCCTTCGAGGCTCTTGAGGAAAGCACGTTTCGTTCTCCTTTTCGCTGAGCAGGCCATTCAGCTATATATAAAATACATTTTGGCAAAAGAATTTGGAGATTACCCTAAAACGCATAAAATCGGCTTATTATTCGAAGAGCTCTCTAAGATAACCGAGGATGCCATGAGTTTCTACGAAAAATATGCAGAATACTTAGGCCTGCTCGAAGAAGCTAATATAACTACGAGATACTTTGGGAAGGAGTACAGCCATAAAAGTGCAGAAAAAGTCTTAGAAGTTATTGGGGAGTTTAAGGAGGTTTTTGGAAGCAGATTGGTCTCTGTGTATGTTTTCGGCAGCGTCATCGAAGGCAAGGATAAGCCGATGAGCGATGTGGATGTAGCTGTGGTGCTTCGTGATAGTGCTGGGGAAGAGGAAAGGATGAGGCTTTACAAGAAGGTTAGAAAGAATTTCGGTCTGCATCCCTTTGAAATCCACATCGTAACCGTTCTGGGCTAGCATTAACTTTCATCCCTTCCCTCCTCCTTTCATGGGAGGGCCTTCGGGGTGAACGGAAGCTCCTGCATCCATCTGGTACCTGCGGAGCAGGTTCTTCACGGCTATGGCACCCCTATCCTCCTCCAACCCGCATCCGGAGCACTTCATTCGCCTGTACCCATTCGGGCTTAATTTTTCCCCACACACCGGGCACAGGCTCGAAGTCCCTCAGCGTCAACTTATTCAA
>QNUZ01000114.1 GCA_004347865.1 Archaeoglobi archaeon
CTTCGCCTTAACTTCTATTCCAAATTTGATCATATCTTCTATTTCTGCTATTTTTGCAAGCTCCTCTGCGACCTTTTTGTCGAGCTCGGTCGTAGTTGCAGACTTAAAAATAACGGTATCGCTGAGTATCGATGCAAGCATGATTCCAGCGATATTCCTCGGAACATCAATGCCAGTTTTGTCGTAAAGAATTTTTAGAACGGTTGCTGTACATCCAACAGGCAGAGCCATAAAGAATATCGGATTCGGAGTTGTGATATCGCCAAGCTTGTGATGATCTACAATAGCTACTATCTCTCCTTTTTCTAGATTGTCCAAACTCTGAGCCTTTTCTGTGTGATCCACAAGCGCAATCTTCTTTCCAGTTGCATCTAAGAGCTTCTGAGGCGTTTTAAAGCCGAATTTTTCCAAGACAAACTTTGTCTCAGCATTTAGCTCTCCCTGAACAGCTGGAACTGCTTCAAAGTCTAATCTCATTACCTTCTCCATTTTTTTAGTTCTCTTCCACTCGTTCAAAAGATGTGCAAATGAAATCGCCGAACATACGCTGTCAGTGTCTGGGTTTTTGTGCCCCACAACATAAAGTTCAGTCATGAAACCGACTACCCCTACGAATAGATAATTTTTTCTCAATCCACTCTAATTTGAAACTCGTTTCAAAATTGTGCGAAGGTAGATGTGAGCTGCCCCGCCCCAAAGGACGATTTTTTTCAGTTATAATATAATTCATCCAAAACAAGTCTCGAATTTCTTAAGGATGGAAAATCCCTCTTCCTATCATAAACTTTATAAAAATTGGTGCCCAGAAAACCCAAAGCTTTGGCTCCGGGATGAACGGGCAACTTTTAAGTAGTTCTGTGTTGAAAAAGCCCTAGGGACGCTTTTGAACCGGCAGATGAGGGAAGGGCGTAAAGCATCCCTTAACGCCGGAAGCTCCCGATTTCAGTCGTGGAGTAGCTCACGAACCTGAATTACTTAAATAACTTAGATGCCGGAGAAGCTCTACACTACAGGCGAGGTCGCGAAGATCTTCGGCGTTTCCTACGTTGCGGTGAAGAAGTGGGCCTACGCCGGCAAAATAAAGTACATCAAAACCCCAGGAGGGAAGTACAGATATCCCGAGAGCGAGATAAGAAGGCTTCTCGGCGAGCAGATGCCGAAGGGAAAGGTCGCCGTTTATGTCAGAGTAAATTCCACCGATCAAAAGGGGA
>QNUZ01000115.1 GCA_004347865.1 Archaeoglobi archaeon
AGAAAACCTTGAGAAGTTTGAAAATGAGTTCTGGATCAGACTCCTGAAAAGGTTCCAAGAAAAGCTAAGGAACAGCAATGTAGTTTCAGAATTGCTTTACAAGAAAGTAAACGAGGTTACCTTCAGAGTGGTCAAAACTTGGGATCATTTGGGCAGACAACATTTCTCATTTGAAGAACACGAAGACAAAGTTTACGACGTTGCCTTTGTAAAGGGCGACGGGGACAACTTTGGTAAAACAAAGGAGAGAGCATCATCTCCAAGCCTTTTCAGGAAATTCTCTAAGACTTTTGAAGAAGTCATCGAGGGTTCAATTGTCGAGGCATTCTCGGATATGCTCATAAAGGAGCTCGAAGTCTTTAACGAGTGGCTGGAAGTCAAAGGAAAGGCTAGATCCAGCCACCAACTAGAAATACCCTTCGACGTTGTCTACATTGGCGGTGACGACTTCCTTGTTGTTATGGATCCCGCCTACGTCTTCACATTCCTGAAGAGCTTCAGAGCATACGTTCAAAAAATGCTCGGAAAGAAGACTGATAAGTATTCAAAAGAACCTTACCAGTGCCTTTCGATAGTGCCTCTGGGAGTGTCGATGGGCGTTTCTGTTGTAAAGAGCAGGGCCCCGATAGGGCCAACTCTAAGAACCCTCGAGTTCATGGTCAAGAAGGCAAAGGAAAAGTCAAAGAGCGATGAAAGGCCCTTTGGAAGCGAGATCTATGTTTACATGCAGAAATTCGAGCAAATTCCAACGATAGACGAAGTAGAGGCTTTTGAGGGCTTTACTTCCTTCCCGATGAACGGCGAGGAGTTCGAGAAATTCGTTGAGGAACTCAGATTCTTCGCAGACAAAAAGGCGTCTCCGAACTGGATAAGGAGGGTTTTCGGAAGATCTTTACCCGAAAACAGTACTGAGGCTTGCATAAACCTGCTGTTCAAAATGGCAAGAACCAAAAAAGATATTAATGAATTCGAAATGCTGAAGAAAATCTACGAGATACATGGAAAATTCGTGGATCCTGCTAAATTTAAATACAGGCACATAGACCTGTCAGACGCGCTAAGGATTCTTACGGAGAACGTAGAGGAGAGGCTGAGGGTAAAAACGGCCAGAATTTTGCTGGGTGATTGATATGTACTGGTACGGTGACATCGATGTAAGGTTGAGAATTAACTCTCTGAGA
>QNUZ01000116.1 GCA_004347865.1 Archaeoglobi archaeon
GAATGATCGGCAAGACTCGTGAAGAATCCCGGGAATCTCGTATCCGAAGGCAGATCTTCAAAGGCCCCCTCATCGAAAAACTTGTAAAGCTGGTAGTTTAGTTCCGATAGTCCCTGAAAGCTTTTCTCCGAAATTTTGCTTTTTATTATCTCACCAGCCATGTAATTCGAGCTAAAAACCTCGAAAGTCAGAGGATGAAGCCTTATCATCCAATCCCCCCATTTTACTAAGGTAATTGATTTTTAGTTATAGAAGTATATATCCCTTTCCATTTTTTATGGCGTTCACATAAATAACCTAACATTTTTAAATTGATGCAAAGATAGTGAAAGCATGAAAACAGCAGTAATAGCTCCGCTCGGATTGAGCCCTCCTGTTGTTACGAGCTTTCTAATTGGAATTGGAGAAAAAGTAACTGACCTTGTTCTGCTGACCACCGAGAGTATGGATGTTAGGGCTGGATTCGAACTCATTAAGATCGGAATGAGCTTGAAATTCCCGCAGACTAGGGTACATGAGGTTGTTCTTCCGTTTGAGGACGTCAGCACAACGGAAGATAACTTGAAATTCATGGCAATCTGCTCAAAGGTAATAAGGGAGGAGAGGGAGAAGTACGGTTGCGAGAAAATACTTCTGAACGTCGCCGGTGGAAGGAAGAACATGTGCATCACGCTTTCACTTCTTGGTCAGATAATGGCAGTGGACGGTGTTTACCATGTTGTCAGCAGGGATGTAAAGGTCGTGAATCAGTTGCTCGAGAATCTCAGAGAAGACATAAGAAAAATCTACGATGCAAAAAGTGATGAGGAAAAGCTGAGGATCTACAGGGAAAAGGAGAGGTTCTTCAACAGCCTTCTCTTTCCTTCGCCGAATGAATTCGAGATTGTTAGAATCCCAACTCTGCCCTATCCGAGGGATTACCTTCAGAGAATTCTTGTTAGTCTGCTGCAGAACATGGAAGCTCTTTCGCTGGAAGACAAGCTCATGCTCGAAAAGCATGGGATTCTCGAAAGGATCGGGAGCCGATTCGCACTATCCGAATACGGGAAAAGGTTTGTTGACGTCCTCTTGGGAAGATGAAGATCCTGTCAGTCTTTGGAAGGGTTGAGAGTTATAGGGAAACGAAATTCGAGATAGACGGTTCTGTCTTCTGCACACGCTTCGTTACAGAGGC
>QNUZ01000117.1 GCA_004347865.1 Archaeoglobi archaeon
AATATACTCTGGGTCGACAGGCCGGGGCTTGGAATTGCAATCCTGCTGTATGGAGTTATTGCGGTTTATTCGGTTACCATGCTATTTCGGGGAATGGGAAGCTACAGAAACCCTGTAACCGAGGTTCTTGTTCTGTCCGCCATCTGCGCCTTCCTAATCCTTTTCTCGATTCTCTTAAATTTCCTGAAGGCCAAGTCCGGTTAGTAATTCATTTGCGAATCTTCAGATATGCTGGTATATGCGAATTGAGCAGGAGCTCCAAATCGGCTGGTCAACTTCCGGAACCTTTTCAACCATGCAGTTCTCTATCCTGAAAATGACGCTGTAGTTCCCCGAGCCGGAAATCGGGCATTTAGCCTTGAAGGGATTCTTCTCGCTCATTATTTCGCAGCCAGATCCCCGAAGCGGGCATGACCACAGCTTTCCGGTTACCTCGCAGCCGGTAATCTCTGCGGATTGCAGCCAAGCCTCTTTTGGAAGATCAACCTGAAGCGTGGCAAGTCCGTCGCTTGTCAGGGAGCAACTTGCACCCTCCCTGTCCGCTCTGCAGGAACTGCTGGTTTCCGAACAGCCCAGCAGGAAAACGCCGGAAAGCAGGCACAGCGCGGCGATCAACATTTTTTTCATGATCTTTCAATAGTGTCCAATTTAAAAATTTTTGCATCTAGAAGCTAAGAAGCACGATCGCGATCAGAATCGGAGTGGCGATCGCATTCACAGCTATTCCTGCCATTACGAGCTTCGATGCTAGCTTCATCGGGAAAATTGAGGCGTAAAATGGCAGAGAATGTCGCGGATAGTCCATTATTGCCGTGAAGAGAAATCGGCCGATGAGAAGGGCAACGAGGCACTCCTGAACGCTTATCAGTCCGTTTCTGAGCAGCTCCCCGGCCGTTAGCACTGAAGACATCGGGCTGAAAATGTGAATGGAAATCAGGGCGGCGAAGTTCGAAGAAAATCCGAACTGCCTTGTGTAGACGTCGATCTCCTTTGAAAGCAGCTCGAAAAATCCCACAAAGACAAGGACGGAGACGATCGCAGTTATTATTGTATACCTGATCAGAACCTTTTTCGTCATTTCTGCTGCGGATTTCAGTGACTCCCTCACCGCGTCCCTCTTCTCCTTTTTCCCCTCAGGCAGCTTCAGCTCCGCAGCGGAGTTTTTGACCCTCATCCTTCCGTAGAGAATCCCCGTGGCCATTGAGATGAACGCTGCTGCGAAGCTGAGCGCGATGTAGATCGAGCCCACAAAAAGGCCGAGAGCCACGAGGGAAATCGGAAGGTAGTAGCGGAGAAGGAAGAAGACGGTGGAGAATGGCCTTGTAACAAGCTTATATGCTATCACGGCAGAATCCTCAATTCCGTTCTTTTCTTTAAGCGATCCGACTATGCTCAGGCCACCTCTTATGTCCACAATGGAAACTATCGCGGGGACGGAGAAAGCCGGCGGGAGTTTCGCCAGCCGCATCAGCGGGGCCACGGGTTTCGAGACGAGCCTTGCAAGTCCGAGCTCCGTTAGCAAATTTGCTAGGAATACTCCGAGGAAGCATGCGATGCCCATCGTGGCTATCGAGTAAAGGATGCCGTATACCTCCATTGTGCACCCTCGATCCCTGATTCAAAATCCCCTGTGCACCTTTGCATTAGTAATTTCCGAAATCATCTCGATGTAGCTCGGGGCGGGATCAAAAGTCCGGCTTCTTGTATCGTAGATCTCAAGCTTTATCCCCTTCTTTGCGATCAGATTGCAGATCTGGGACAGATCCTCCTCAACGCTTCCGAAGATTGGAACGTTGGCCTTTCCGTCTGTTATCACTATCCCCCTGAGGTGCGCGTTCTTCATCCCCCTGGTTACAGAGAGAAGCTTGAGCAGGGCTGAGGGCAGCGGGGTTTTCCCTCCGGTGGGGATTGAATCGATCGCATCGAATATCTGCTCGTACCTCTTCGTCGGTCTCACAACCACTTCTGCCTCGTTTCCGCGGAAAACTATGAGCGAAAGCCAGTCCCTGCGCTGGTAGGACGTTTCCACGAGCTTCTTCGCGATTCCCTTGGCGATGCTTATCCTCTTCTGCAGTCCCATGCTTCCGCTCGAGTCCAGAATTATCGCGGTGAGCCTCGGCGCTCTGGCTCTGCGGACGTTTACCCTGATGTCCTCATCCCTCACCTCTATCGGAAATCCCCGCATCGCGGCGGAGTTCAGGGTTGCAAGAATGTTGAGGTCGTTGAATCCGTTTACAGGGGGAACATAGGATACAGGTATCCCCCGCTTTTCCCCGAGCAGCGTAATCCTGCAGTCTCTAGATGCTCTCGATCCGAAATTTTCCGCCAGATCCTTTGAATTCTTTGTCTCCAATTTTACTTCGTTCGAATCAAATCTCATTTCGGAATTCCCGCAGCAGGTTTCCTGCCTGTTTTCAGTTTTTCCTGAAGCCTCTTTGGACTCTTTTTCACTCTTTTTGTGATTTTCAGGAAGCTTCAGTTCGGGTATCTGCGGCTTCTGGAAAGGTCTTGATTTCATCCTGTGAGGGAGCGTCAGTTCCATGGCCCTTCTCAGGTCCTCGATGCTAACCCTTTTCCTACCCTCAAACGCGGCTATGGCCTTTGCAGCCTTAACCGTGGCAATTTCTGCCCTGTGCGTTTTTATCCCCATTCCGATTATGGTTTCGGCAAGAAATCTGAGCAGCTCCTCATCCATCTCGACTTCTGCGAGAACCCTTCTTGCGTTTGAAATTGAATTCCTCAGCCTCTCATCCTGAACCCTGTACCTCTCGTAGAATGAAACCGGATCCTTCTGAAATTCTGTGACCCTTTTTACGATTTCAATCCTTTCTTCAACGTTTGTGGAGGCTTCGATTGAAACGAACATTCCGAATCTGTCGAGAAGCTGCGGTCTTAGCTCTCCCTCTTCGGGATTCATGGAACCGACGAGGATGAATCTTGCGGGATGTCTCAGCGATATCCCCTCCCTCTCGACGACGTTCCAGCCAAGTGCAGCCGAGTCGAGTAGGACGTCGGCTATGTAGTCTTCGAGCAGGTTCACTTCGTCGATGTATAGTATGTTCCTGTTCGCTTCCGCAAGAATCCCAGGCTGCAGCGCCCTAATCCCATCTTTCAGGGCCTTGCTGATGTCTATAGTTCCAACCAGTCTGTCGAGGGTTACGCTTAGCGGAAGATCTATAACCCTCATCCGCCTCTTCGCTGTGCTGAAATCTCCCATCTCCACCCTTTCTCTGCAGGCATCGCACATCTCGGCAGCATTGCTTGGATTGCAGTTGAATGGGCAGCCCTCTACGACCTCTATTTCAGGCAATACCTGCGAAAAAGCCCTCACCATCGTTGACTTTCCCGTCCCCTTGTCCCCGCTTAGCAGAACTCCACCTATGCTCGGATCTATTGCATTGCAGATGAGAGCAAGTTTTGCCTTCTCCTGCCCGACTATTGCCGTGAACGGAAAGAACTTCATCTTAACACCTCCTCCAGAATCCCGTCTATTTCCAGATACTTCTCCTCAACCTTCTTCTTCAAATCTCCAGCTTTCCAGTATCCCCTTTTTTCAGCCTCAAGCAGCCTTTCCAGCATCTCGCGCGTTGCATAAACGTTCTGCTCCCTGAGCATGTTAAAGAGCCGTTCATCCAGAACAAAGCGCTCGGCAATCTTATCCCATAGCCTGCTGTCAACTGCATTGGTCGTTGCTGCTAGACCCAGAAGGTACTCAATCCTGTCGGCAATTTTCTGCACACCGTTGAACCCGTGCTTGAGCATTTCCTCTATCCATTTCGGATTCAGTGTCCTTGTTATCGTTCCCCTTTCTATCGAATCTCTGACACTTTCGACCTTCGCGATCTCTTTTGTTGAATCCACAATAACCATCTCGGCCTTTTCGCCCTTAACAAGCTCAACTGCCTTTGAAAGACCTCCGAAGAACTCATAGTAGTGATCCAGATCGGTTATTTCATAATCCGTGGAGCTTCTTGTTTGTGTCACGACATCGACCGTCTTTAATAGCCCCTCAAACAGCCCTCTTGCCTCAATGCCATGCACATCCTTTCCGTATGCGTAGCACATTGAGCTAACATAGGCGTTTGCCAGATCGCTTTCCTTCTGCCATGCACTGTCCTCGACGAGCTGCAGCATCCTAGTTCCATACTCCGTTGCCATTGGCCCAAAGATCCTCAGATGACTTTTCAGCTCCTTAGCATGCTTTTTGACAAAGTTCAGGCTTTCGGGCTCATCGAGCTCTGAAACAAGCCTTACGGCTTTATCTATAAGCTCAACTAGATTTGGAAACATCTCCCTGAAGAAACCGCAAATCGTAACGACGACATCTATTCTCGGCCTTCCGAGCTCTTCGAGGCTTTTAACCTTCAGCTCCTTTTCCCAGGCCGTTTTGTGAATCAACTCAACTCCCAATAGCTCGAAGATCTGTGCAATGGTTTCTCCAAAGGTCTGAGCAGTTTCAAATCCCCAAAGGACCAATGCAGCGCTTTCGGGATACCTTCCGTGTTTGCTCAGATGTCTCTCGATCATTTCCCTTGCAGCCCTTTTTCCCCTTTCCGCAGCCGCTTCTGTGGGGATCCGTAGGGGATCGAACTGGTAGAGGTTTCTTCCCGTCGGCAATGCTTCCGGATTCCTTATCACGTCTCCTCCCACGGAGGGCTCTATGTATTCTCCTTTAAGGGCTCTGACGAGGTTTTCAAGCTCCGTCGCATTGTTTGAAAAGTTATTGGCAATTTCTTTGCAGTAATTCAGGGTTTTCTCGAATTCGGCTTTGGTCTTTCCTGAGAAAAACTCTTCCACTATTCTCTTCGCCTCCTCATCTATTTCCCTCATTTTTCTTGGGTCTCCTGCAATCTCCTCGAATTTCAGGCCCTTTCTCTCCGCTATGATTCTGTGAAGCGATTTGATCTCACCCCTGTCGTATCTGCTCAGAAGGAGGACGAAATCCTTCAGCTCGTTTGCCTCGTATCTTTTACCAAGAATATGGAGACCTTTCGGGATTATCGAGCGCCTATACTCGTAAATTCTGGCTTCAAGCTTTTCAATGTCTTTTTCCATTCCCAGTCTTTCAGCCAGCTCGAAGATCTTTGCCTTTGCAGCATCGGCCCTTGCAGCATTTTTTTCCGCTCTGAAATCTTCAATTAGCTCCTCAAGCCTTGCGTATTCATCGTATAGCTCTGCAGTTGTGTATGGCGGGGAATTGTAGCTCAGAAGCGTTGCATAGCTCCTGCGCTTGGCAATCGTGGCTTCTGAAACATTTGTTACGTGGTAAACGTATATGTGCGGCACAGAGGATATGAGTATGTCAGGCCAGCATTTTGAGCTCATTCCGACTTCCTTTCCCTTCATGAATTCGAGAGTCCCGTGGGTGCCCAGATGGATTATCGCGTCCGCTTTGAACACTTTTTCGAGCCAGAGGTAGAATGCGAGATACTGATGGTGCGGCGGCTTTGTTTTGTCGTGCACAGCAGAAAGCAGATCCTCGGTACTTTCAATTATTTTCCTTCTTGAAGGCTGAATCCCGATTGCGATGTTCCCGAGCAAAACAACCGGGATCAGAATTCCATTTTCGTCGACCATTATATCTCCCGGCGGTTCTCCAAAGTTCTCCACGACCTCTCTTCTCAGATCCTCTGGAAGCTCGTAGAAAAATTTTATGTATTCGCTTTTGCTCAATCTCGGGCAATCTATTGCCTTTTCCGTGAATATCTTTGGATTGAAGAGCTTTTTCTCAAGGAGAAGCTCTTTGACGTTCGTTTTTTCAACTTTGTAGCCATCATTCCTGAGCCTTTCAAGTATCACCCTAAGGCTTTCGAATGTATCAAGATAGGCCGCATTGCCCAGATTTTCCTCTCCTGGCGGGTAGTCGTAGATAACTATCGCCACCCTCTTCTCCGAATTTGGCTTTTGCCTCAGGCTTACCCATTTCTCCACTCTTCCGCAGAACCTCTCGATCCTGTCTGCAATGGGGACAACCTCGTCATTGCAGACCCCGCATACTGGCACAGGCTCAACTGCGCCATCCATCTCGGGCAGTGTAACGCTTGCAAATAAGTTGACTATGTTCAGCCCCCTCTGTTCCTTCTCCCATTCGGAAAGCTTCTGGTTGAACATCAAGGATGGGGTGAAGAGCTTGACACCCTTTCCCTTCAGCAGCTCTATGGTTTTCCTTGGATCCCCTCCCATCGGCCCTCCGTTCAGCCTGAACCAGAGAAGGCTGATTATGGCATCGACATCGTTCATTAGCTCAAGGGCATTCAGGTTTAGAATTCCGTCGCTGTAGACAGGAACTACTTTGATATTTTTGCCCTCAAACCATTTCACGATTTCCTCCAGCGTTTTCTGACATTGCTCGAAATGCATACCGCCGTAAAAAACGATTCCAACTTTTGGCCTTTCAGCGACAGGCCTGAAATCGAAGCCGTAAGCTGGATGGTAAAATCCGGACTCTGGAAACTCTTCTGGCTCTGCAGCTTTTACATCAATCCCCTTAACCCGGCAGAGGTGCAGGAACATGTTTCTGTAGTTCTCATATCCCCCATTTGCCCAGTATCTCAGCGTTTTTACGTAATCCCTAGCATCCTTCAGAATTCCGAATGGTAGGATTTTGCCAGCCATCTCAATTGCCTTCTGCATGCTTTCAATTCTCTTCTTTAGAGATGCTGGATCGGAAACAAAGGGAGAAGCAGCCTTAGCCGGCATTCTGAACTTTCCCAGCTTCGCTTTAGCAACAAGGCTACTTCCGCCGACTAGGCATATCAGATCCTTTTCTCCAAAATCGATCTCGTTCAGAATCCCGGGATCGCCGCGAACATCGATTACGAGGATATCAGCCCAATCGACGAGGGTCTGCACTTCCGCAATCTTAAATTTCGGCAGGTCGTATGAGTAAATCAGCTTTATATCGCACAATTCTGACACGCTTTCCATTGCTCTCTTCAAGCTTTTGTTAACAATTGTTGATATCAGCAGTATTTTTAATCGCTTGTTCATAACTTCACCTCGTCTTCTGCGATAAAAATTTTTGAATTCACGTCAGATAGATTTGCCATAATAGTTCGTTTTCATCGATTGCCCTCTCGCCGTTTATCCATTCCCAATACTCCGAGAGCGTGAGCAAAAAGTATGGCTCTAAGAACTGCATTGGCTTGTAGCTTTCCTTGTAGACGGCATTTCTCTTCACAGCCTCTATTTCCTTGAAAGCAGGATCCGATTTTATGTCCTCCTCTTTGAACGGGGCGTAGTAGCTTATTATCCATATCTCCGGATTCTCCTTCACTATCCACTCCTTGCTAACCTGAACCCAGGTTGAGTTGCACTCAGGCGAAACCACCTTTCCTCCGGCAGAATTTATGAAAATGACGTAGGCCTGAGTGGATACGTTGCAGGCTATGTAAGTGGGAGCTGTGAAGGAATAGAGAACCTTTAAGTCTCTATTTTTCTTTTTTGCTTCGAGTTCTTTCCATTTTTTCTCGATGTATCCGCAAACCTTCTCGGCTCTATCCCTCGCATCGAAGATTTCTCCGAGTAGCTTGGCCTGTCTGCAGATGTCTTCGGGATATTTGTTTATGTATCCAATTCTCACTATCGGGATTCCGAGTCTTTCGAGTTTCTTCGCATTCTCCCTGTAGC
>QNUZ01000118.1 GCA_004347865.1 Archaeoglobi archaeon
GCTATGAAGGCATATCTGAAATAGATGCAAGAGGGCTTTACGCAGTCCCAGGACTTATAGACGCGCACACTCATGTTGAAATGAGCCTTCTAACGCTCTCAGAGTTCGCGAGAGTTGTTGTTCCCAGAGGGAATACGTGCATCGTCGCAGATCCCCATGAAATTGCAAACGTTCTAGGAAAAAAAGGTGTTCTCTATTTTCTTGAGGAATCGAAACATGCTTCAATAAGGTTTTACTGCCTTGTTCCCTCCTGCGTCCCTTCATCAACCCTCGAGACCCCTGGTGGAATTATTACTGCCGAAGACGTCGAAGAACTTCTTAAATTTGACAAAGTAATCGGACTCGCTGAGCTAATGAACTATCCCGGCGTTCTTAACTGCGATGACGAGCTAATTGAAAAGATCTGCAGATCGGAACTTGTTGACGGACACTGCCCCGCTCTTTCAGGAAAGGCTCTGAATGCCTACGTTTCAGCTGGAATGCGCTCCGATCACGAAAGCACGAGCATTGAGGAAGCAAAAGAGAAGCTAAGACTTGGAATGAGGATTATGGTCAGAGAAGGTTCCGCAGCAAAGAATCTGCAAAAACTTAAGAAAATTCTTGGAAACAGGTACTCTATGCTTGTTACGGATGGGGATAGAAGCGTCTTTGATTTGTTAACCGAGGGATATCTGGATAGCGCTCTCAGAAAAGCCTTTGACGAAGGGGTAGATGAATTCAAGGCGCTTCAAGCAGTAACTCTGAATCCAGCAGAATACTTCGGAATCAACGCCGGTCTCATAGCTCCGGGTAGATTTGCAGACGTTGTTTTGTTGAAAAATTTAAGGAGATTTGAAGTGGAAAAGGTAATATTGGGCGGAAAAGAACCCGTTTTTAGTAGATACAGCTACCCAGACGAAGCAAAAATGACGATAAAAGCTAGAAAGATATCCGAAGAAGATCTATTTCTTCCAGCCGGTCTTTCTAGAATAATAGAAGTCATAGACGGTGAGATACTCACAGAAGAGAGTTTGGAGATCGTAAAGGGAATCGATACAGAAAGGGACATTTTGAAAGCCGTGGTTGTTGAAAGGCATAAGGGGACGGGCAACATAGGGAAAGCATATGTTAGGGGCTTCGGGCTGAAGAGGGGAGCAATTGCGCAGAGC
>QNUZ01000119.1 GCA_004347865.1 Archaeoglobi archaeon
GTTCAACAGCCGTGAGGAACTTTTATCCGCTCTGGAAGAGATTGAAAAGAGTGGATTCCAGGTTAGCTATTCTTCGGAGGAGGAGGTTGATCTCTACGATGTTATCGATTTCATTTCAAATGCGAGCGAGGAAACGGTGAGAGAGATATTGAGAAAGGTGAATAGAAATTTGAGAAAAATGGAGGATGAATGGGAAATTGCAAAACAGCTGGAGGAAAGGCTAAACAAAGACGCCCCTGTTGGCCTGGAAACGGAGATTCATAGCTTTACGAGATTCGAAAGGAATTTTTGGGGTATAAAGGTAACAGTTGGCGTGAACACTTATCTCTTCTGGTTCGAAGGCACTCTGGAAGAGCTGGCGGAAGTATTGCTGGAAGAGAGAAGGGAGCAGGAGAGAGACGTCGTGAAGTGCCCCTTCTGCGGAGAGGCGCATCTGAGGGCCTATGCAATGAAATATCTTGACAGGTGCTCCTGCGGTGCCAGAATCGTTCACGAGACTGCAAGAGATACCTCCGGATGGAGCCCCGAGCTCGAAATGCTATGGCATGAGGGCTGCTCAACTCTCGGAATCCCTGTGCCCATGGAATGGCGCAGGGTACACATAGACAAATTCTTCGAAAATGTGAAATACGTCGGAAAGGGCACAACAGGTTGGCGGATGTGGTTCGTAAAGGAACCTTGGCAGCTGAGAAAGCCGAGAAGTTGAATTTCAGAGATCGTTCTTTCCTCCAAGATCCCTGTATATACTCGCAAGAAGGACTTTAAGCTCGGCCTCGCTTTCAACGCGTTTCGCCTCATCCGGAGGTCGGACCATAGCTTTTTAGCGACCTTCGCAAGGATGTTGCAGAGATAAAGCGCCGAAATACCGGAAACTCTGAAGGGGCCGTCATTGATCTGTGCTGCAAATATCTCCCCATTCTTCAGCCAGAAGGAGAAAGTCGTGCTGCCATCGAGGACCTTGACAACGCCGGTAAAATCGCCAAGCGATGAAAGGTAAGTCGCTAAGCTATCAACGCGTTCTCCCTCCACCAGAATCACTGGCATTTTCCTCCCCTCAAGGCTTTTCAGCCCGATTCCGGAAAGGAGTCCATTAACTCAAGCGTCTTTCAATCCCCGTTTTCAGGGGACATGGATTGTTAGGAAGA
>QNUZ01000012.1 GCA_004347865.1 Archaeoglobi archaeon
CGGGTTTTATTCTGTCTTCTGCAGGCATTCTGTCTAATTCTATGGATGCTGGCCGCACAACTTCCTGAGCAAATCTATGCACTTCATTTTTTAACAATTTTTCTTCTTCAGAAAGCTCTTCTAAGTCCAAAAAGTTCATTAAATCACCAGAAAATTATTTTATTGGTATTGATGCCATCAGCTCCGTGAATCTCCTTACAGCAGCCATGTTCCGCATCATGTAGCCCATGTCGCCCTGAAGTTTCAGCTTTCCTCCCACAATAAGCGTGATTGCGTCTGCTTTTCCTCCCACAAGCTGTTTGTAGACCGAATATGGTCCGATAAGCTTGAATCTTGCATTTCCTTTTTCACCGGGCACAGCAACCTCCAGATTTCTCAGCTGGCCATGCCAGAAGTCCATCCATAGGTTAATTGAAGCTCCCTGAACCTCCTCTAACTTAACTCCGGCCATCTTTTTAGCCAATTCATTTACGTTTAACTTAGCTAAATCTACCTTTTTTGGATCGAGCTCGATTCCTAGTTTGCTGAGTAGTCTCTCTTCTGCCCTTCCCTTAAAACTGGCCCATTTCTCTTTTGGTATCGTTGCGAGCATCGAAATAAATCCAGCTAACTTTTCAGGATTTTGGAAATCCTTGAGGGCCTCACTGTCCAGAGTAACCGTGCACAAAAAATCGCCTTCCCAGTTTGCAGCGACCTTCCTGTACTGCTCGTCGCTGTTTACCTTCTTCAAAAGTTCATCCATCCATTCTTTCGACGGAAAAACAACTGCCATTTTACCACCTCCTTATTAATTATGTCAACTATTTTTCCATCATCCTATTAACTACGATAATTATCGTACATTCTGAAGTTATAAAACTTTCGTATCTGCCGCGAACCTGTAATTTTAAGCTTTTTACGAATTTTTAATACAAATTTGTGCTGCATGGGACTAAATTCAAAAGAAAAGCCTTTTTATTTTTAGCTTTCGACGCCATTTCAGTTATACTTAAATTGAATTTTTTAGATTGAATAATCAGGATTTTGACGCCCTCTGGAAGTAAGTAATTCCTTTAATCAAAGCTTTGATACATTTTGCATGTATAAACCGTTAAAAAACTTTTTAAAACTTCTGTTTAGAATGTATCCGTGAAAAAAATACTGGTAGCATTACTCTTGATTGCACTAGTATCTCGGTTGGCCTTTATCGATCTCAGGCCGCCAGATCACGATGAAAGTGTACATGCCTGGTTTGCTTACAGGCAGGTTATAGGGTCCCCGGTTTACAAATATGATCCTGCCTTTCACGGCCCATTCTTGTACTTCGCAATCTCTCTCTCATTTTTAGTCTTTGGTGACAGCGACTTCTCAGCGAGACTTCCTGTGGCACTTTTTAGCATCCTGGGTATTTTCTTTGCCTTTAAATTTGAGAGGTGGATTGGAAGGAGTGCTTATATTTTCGCAGGATTCCTTTTAATTTCACCGTCCGTTCTATATTATTCCCGCTACGCAAGGGACGATGTTATCGGGATTTCGTGCTTTGTTGCGGCGATTTACCTTTACATGCGATACAGAGAATCAAAAAAAGTTCTGTATGCCGTAGCTGCCTCTCTATTTCTTGCGATAATCTTTACGGCAAAAGAGAACTGGGTGCAGTACTTCGCCGTCTTTTTCCTTTCCGTGATTGTTGATATGATTCTGAGGAGAGACTTCAGGATTAATCTTAGGGCTCTTATTCCTTCAGGAGCCCTTTTCATTTTTTTCAGTTCATTTCTGTATTCCTCAGCCTTTGCATACGCGATCCACTGGGAAAATTGGCCTGGTGTAATGTTCAGCTGGGACTGGGTTGAGAGATTCGTAGACCGCTCACTGCCATACTGGTTTTCCCAGGGTGTAAGCTCTCCTCACGACAAGCCTTTATATTACTTTTTCAATCTTCTACTACGTTACGAATTCTTACCTCTCGCAATTGCAATGGCCTCTCTTCCTTTGGTATTCAGAAAAATCAGAGATCTGAGCTTTGTTGAGATCCTGGCAATCTGCTGGTTAGTCATAGCATTCGTTTTCTACAATGCCATGTCCTATAAAACACCCTGGCTCGTTGTTCACCTTGCAACACCTCTGGCCTTCTTTGGCACCGTTTTTGCCGGAGAAGAAATCTTTGTAAACAAGAATTTCAAGTTGGTCTACCTTTTTGGCTTCTTTGCGACAGTTCTGGTTTCCTTCCACGTTACCTACATCGATTACAACAACGTCGTCGATCAGCCGCTGATATACGTGCAGACCCAGTGGGGTGCCGTGGAGATGGCTGAGAAGATAAGGGAACTTCTGCAAGAAGGGAATAAAGTGGCGGTATTTGCAGTAGACGGCCATTACTGGCCACTGCCTTGGATGTTGAGACACGAAGCGGATAAGTATCAGGCCAATTTGCTGTTCACGAACTCCTGTCCACAGGGATATGATTATGTTTTTGTCGTGGAAAGAGATTATGGATGCCTACAAGGCTACGAGATCCTCGGCAAGTATGAGCTTAGGAAGTGGTGGGAATTCTATGAGATGAGGAAATTATGATCGTTAAGGTCGGCGGAAGCGTGGCTGAAAAGCTCAGAACAGTTTTTGAAGCGCTGGAGAACGTCGGGGACGTAAAAGTAATTCCAGGTGGCTGGATCTTTGCAGATCTTGTGAGGGAACTTAGACTTGACGAAGAAGTATCGCACTGGATGGCAGTTCTGGCGATGAGCCTTTACGGCTACTACATGCACGAATTTGGAAAGACAGCGGGATTTGAAATAGCAGAGCCAGAGGACTTTGGTTTTTTTGAAAAGAAAGGTAGATTCATCGTGCTGCCCTACAGGCTTTTGAGGAACTTCGACGAACTCCCACATTCTTGGGAAGTTACCTCGGATGCAATAGCGGTCTGGATTGCGGCGAAGATTGGAGATAGGAAGGTGATAAAAGTAACAGCAGCCGGCGGTGTAGTCAGAGATGGGAAAATCCTCGAAAGAGTGGAAGCTTTCGAGACAGGGGACTTGTTGGATCGTTATACTCCTTTTTTGCTTAAAAATCATAATATTGAACTATTCGTTTGCTCTCCGGAAGAGCTAAAAAATTATATATTGAGAGGGAGAGCGAAGGGCACGTCCATAGGGGGTGATTGAGTGGAAATCACACGATGCATAAGCTGCGGGTCTATGCTTGTGGGGGCAGAGTACGTTTCATTCCCGTGCCCGAATTGCGGAGAAAGGATAAATCGTTGCAAGAGATGCAGGAGACTTTCAAATAAATACAGGTGCTCATGCGGATTCGTAGGACCTTGAGGTGATTATCATGGGAAAGGTTTTTCTAAAGCTGAAGGTAATGCCGACCGATTTGGATGTCGACCTGAATTCGGTAAAGGATAAGATTCTTAGGCTTAATTTTAAGGATGTTGAAATTAGAGATATTGCTGTCAAACCCATAGCATTCGGTTTGAAGGCCCTTCTAGTCCTTGCAATCATGCCCGACACCGAAGGTGTTTCCGATCGGTTTATGGAGGAAATTGGGAAGATAAAGGGTGTTGAAAGCGTTGAAGTCGAGGACATGGAACTTCTATGAGATTAATCCGAATCGTGACCCCCCCGCTTGCTGCGAACTGTTATCTTCTGCTCGATGAAAAAAAAGCCCTGATAGATGTTGGAGGCGACGCCGAATTCATTTTTAGATCTTTGGAAAGATATCTTAATCCGAGAGAACTTGATTATGTTTTGCTAACTCACTCCCATTACGATCACGCAGCAGCTGCCGGGTACTTTAAGGGCCTTGGAAAGATAGCCATTCACGAGGAGGAGATAAAACTCCTGAGACTGCAGAGATTTGCCTCGGTATTCGGAATGCGATTTAAGCCCTTTGAGCCAGATATACTGCTTAGGGGTGGTGAAGTTTTTGAGCTAGGGGAAACGAGGCTTGAAGTGATCCACACCCCCGGTCACTCCCCCGGGAGTGTATGCTTTTACGAGCCGAGAAAGAGGTGGCTATTCAGCGGGGATACGGTGTTTGCCTACGGAAGCTTTGGAAGATATGATCTCCCCGGTGGGGATGGTAGATTGCTTTTGGACTCAATCGAGAAGCTGTCAAAGCTTGATGTTGTAAACCTTTATCCCGGGCACGAAGATGTCGTCGAAGGAAACGCCAGAGAGAGCATCCTAGAATCCCTGAGAATTGCGAGGATGTTCATCTAATATGTGAAAGCTTTATATGCACTTTTGAAATTTGGTTATATCAAAAAACTGTAGGGTGATGGGTATGCCGAAGGAGAAGGAGCACATCAATGTTGCCTTCATAGGGCACGTGGATCATGGGAAGAGCACTACAATAGGTAGGCTGCTGTACGAAGTGGGGGAAATTCCTGAACATATAATAGAGAAATACAGAAAAGAGGCACAGGAAAAGGGTAAGGCCACCTTTGAATTTGCATGGGTAATGGATGGTCTCAAGGAGGAGAGAGAAAGAGGGCTAACTATCGACGTTGCGCACAGAAAATTCCAGACTGACAAATACTACATTACGATTGTAGACTGTCCCGGACATAGGGATTTCATAAAGAACATGATTACTGGAGCATCGCAGGCCGATGCAGCTGTATTGGTGATGGACGTCGTGGATAAAGTCCAGCCACAGACAAGAGAACACGTCTTCTTAGCTAAGACCCTCGGTATTAACCAGTTGATCTGTCTGATAAACAAGATGGACAGAGTAAATTACGAGAAGAAGGAATACGAGGCAGCTAAGGAAGCCCTTTCGAAGCTCCTTAGGATGGTGGGTTACAAGGTGGAAGAGATACCGTTCATTCCGACCTCGTCCTACTATGGAGAGAACATAACCAAGAAAAGCTCAAAGATGCCTTGGTACAATGGGCCAACGTTGCTGGAGGCCTTTAACTTGCTGAAACCTCCCGAGAAGCTAATAGACAAGCCGCTGAGAATTCCGATTCAGGACGTTTACTCTATCAGCGGCGTTGGAACCGTTCCAGTGGGCAGAGTGGAGAGCGGAATTCTGAAGACCGGCGATAAAGTCGTATTTGAACCAGCAGGTGTTAGCGGAGAAGTCAAGAGCATCGAAATGCATCATGAACCGATCCCCGAAGCGTATCCGGGAGACAACATCGGATTTAACGTGAGAGGTGTTGCAAAGAAAGATCTCAAGAGAGGAGACGTAGCGGGTCATCCGACGAATCCGCCGACGGTAGTTAAGGATTTCACTGCTCAGATAGTGGTATTGCAGCATCCAACTGCAATAATGGTGGGCTACACCCCAGTAGTACACGCACACACGGCGCAGGTTGCGTGCAAATTTGTCCAGCTCATCAAGAAGATCGATCCTAGGACTGGACAGGCAAAGGAGGAGAATCCGCAGTTCCTGAAGACAGGTGATGCGGCAGTTGTTAAGCTCGAACCGACAAGACCCATGGTGATCGAGAGAGTCAAGGACATTCCACCGCTCGGAAGATTCGCGATAAGAGACATGGGTATAACTGTTGGAGCTGGAATGGTTCTCGATGTGACTCCAAGAAAATAAATCTATATTTTTTGGTGGTCTAATGGCTATAAAAGGTCCGAAAGCGAGAATAAAGCTCTCAAGTCTGAATCCAGCAGATCTCGACAGGATATGTGCACAGATAAAGGATATTGCAGTAAAAACAGGGGTTGAGATAAGCGGGCCAATTCCGCTGCCAACTAAGAGGCTAGTTGTACCATCAAGAAAGGCCCCTGACGGGGAGGGGAGCAACACTTGGGATCACTGGGAAATGAGGGTTCACAAGAGACTCATAGACATCGCAGCGGATGAGAGAACCTTAAGACAAATCATGAGGATTCAGGTGCCGAGAGATGTAAATATCGAAATAGTACTGGAATCTTAATGTTATTGAAAGTCGTCTTTCTCGGCACTGCCGGTACAATTCCTTCTGCGGATCGAAACACTTCTGCAATTTTTGTTCAACATTCGAATTATCGACTTCTTTTCGACTGCGGTGAAGGAACGCAGAGACAGTTAATGTCGGCGAAGTTGGGTTTTAGGAATCTTGATCACATCTTCATCACGCACATGCACACAGATCACTTCATCGGGGCTTTTGGTTTGATCGAAACCCTCTCGCTGAATGGTAGAAAGAAAGAGCTTAATTTTTACACGCCCAATCCGGAAATGTTGAAACTTCTGTTCGAAATCTTTGGTTATGACAAGCTTGATTATCCGGTAGTGGTTAAGAGGGCCAGAGATGGAGACGAGATAGCTTTCAGGGGATTTAAAGTCCGTATTTTCAAAACAGAACATATAGTCCCGAGCGTTGGTTATGCTTTGATCGAGGAGGACACAAGAAAATTCCAAAAAGAGAAAGCTTTAGCCCTTGGGATCCCTCCGGGTCCAATTTATGCGAAGCTTAAAAGTGGGGAGAGTGTTTATTGGCAGGGAAAGCTCATCACTCCAGAACTGGTACTTGGGGATATTAAAAGGGGAAGAAAAGTAGTCTATACCGGAGACACGAGACCCTGCGAGAAAACAGTCGAAATTGCGATGAATGCGGATCTTCTGATACACGATGCCTCCTTCTCTGAAGAGAAAAAGGACTGGGCAGTAGAAACAGGGCATTCAACGGCGAAGGAAGCTGCTGAGATTGCAAAGAGAGCGAGCGTCAGAAAGCTGGTGTTGACACATTTAAGTGCGAGGTATTCGAAGGAGCCAGAGGTGCTACTCAATGAGGCGAAGGAGGTTTTTGAAAACGTGGAAATAGCAAGGGATTTTCTAGAATTTGTCCTTTAAAGCTAGGCTAAGAAAACAAATTGGGCTGCAATGATGGCTATAGCCAGACAAGCCAGCGATACCATGTCTTCGAGCTCCAATATTGCAGCCATGTTGCAAACTCTACCTTCAAGAATATAAATTTTTCTTACATGAAAAATATTATTTGTCATTGTTATTGTAGTGATGAGGGATGGATATAGCAACTAGGATCCCAGCCCCAAAGGTCGCCATTTCTTAAGGCCCTCACCCTGAAGCCACCACACCATCTTTTGAACTTGCAATCCCCACATCTGTCTCGCAGGTACTTTTCCTTTTCTCTGAGCATTTTAAATAGTGGGTCATTTGACCATATATCCCCAAACTCTTGCTCTAAAAGATTGCCCGCTTTGTAATCCATCCAGAACTGATTTGGATGCAGGTCTCCATCGAAATCCACGCATGCAAGCCTTATTCCGCTGCTGTCGCCCCCTCTGTATTTGAGGAACTCTAGTATGTCGTCGTCTTTTTTCTGCAGATATAGATAGATCCCATCCGAGGGGTTATCAACAGTGAGGATCTCCATTTCCTCTTCTCTTTCGGCCTCCCTTATCAGATAGTCGATTGCCCTTCTCCTCGTTTTATTGTCCACGTCATCCTTAAACGTCGCATTTCCGGAGGGAACAAGGTGATAAACACAGAATCTCGGTATCTCCATCTCCCTCGCAATTTTTATCAGATCCGGAAGCTCTAAGAAGTTGTATCTTGTCAGAGTGAATCTTATACCGGTTAATACAACTTCATTTGCAATTTTAAGTCCCTTCACTGCAGATTTAAACGCTCCTTCGACTCCTCGGAATTTATCGTGGATTCTAACCCCGTCCAGACTAATCCCGACATACTCGAAGAGTTTTAAATCATCCGCGATATCCTCACTTATCAAGGTTCCATTTGTGGATAGAACGGATTTTATCTTTCTCTTTTTTGCATATTCCACGAGTTCAAAAATATCTTCTCTCATCAATGGCTCTCCGCCGCTGAAGATGATCAGCGGAATTGCGGATCTAGCAAGATTGTCAATTATTCTTTTGCAGTCTTCTGTTGAGAGCTCTCTTTGAATGGAATTAGCCTTTGCGTAACAGTGGACACATTTGAGATTACATCTATTTGTGATATTCCAAACGACGATTGGAGTGAGCTTTGATGAGAATTCCCTGAGTTTTTCAGGAATGAAGCTGTCGTCATCCTCATAAGTCAACTTTTTGGAAACAGTTGCGGTTCCGCTTAACAGCTTGCTGAGACTAATCACGGAGGTTCTGGATATTCTCTGAGTAAAAATTTTTTGCTAAAATTGAAACCAAAAAGCTTAAAATTGCGGAGGTTTGTGATTTTTGAACCGATGAATGATGACGCAGGAAAGGAGGTGAATCCATGTATATAAGGTTTGAAGTTCCGCAGGAAATGCAGAGTGAGGCGTTAGCTTTGCTTGAGAAATCTAGAGAGACGGGTAAGATTAGGAAAGGAACAAACGAGACGACCAAGGCTGTGGAGAGGGGGATAGCGAAGCTCGTTTACATTGCAATGGATGTTGATCCTCCAGAGGTGGTTGCACATTTGCCGTTGCTGTGCGAGGAGAAGAACATACCCTATATTTATGTGAAGAGCAAGGCAGACATCGGGAAGGCTGTTAAGATCGATGTTAGTTGTGCCTCTGCTGCGATAGTTGATGAAGGAAATGCAAAGAAAGAACTTGCGGCGCTCGTGGAGAAGCTCAGGGGATTGAAGAAGTGATGATATATGGAGGAAGACGTTCAGCCGGCCGAGGTTATTGAACTCATAGGTCGGACGGGGATGCACGGCGAGGTCACGCAGGTAAAAGTGAAAGTGCTGGCTGGTGAGAATGCGGGCAGAGTCATTACAAGGAACGTTTTTGGTCCGGTTAAGGTCGGGGACATATTGATGATAAAGGAAACGGCAAGAGAGGCAAGAAAGCTGACGGTGAAGTGATATGGAGACTAGGATTTGCTCCTTCTGCGGTTATGAAATTGAGCCTGGTACAGGAAAAAGCCTTGTACGGAAAGATGGTAGAATAATGTATTTCTGCAGTGGAAAGTGCGAAAAAAATTACAAGTTAGGCAGAAATCCAAGGAGACTAAAGTGGACAAAGTTCTATGAGAAGGGAAGGTGATCCCGTGGAGAGAACTTTTGTAATGGTGAAGCCCGACGGCGTTCAGAGGGGGTTAGTTGGGGAAATCATCTCTAGGCTTGAAAGAAAAGGTCTCAAAATTGTTGCAATGAAAATGCTGAGAATTTCAAAGGAGCTAGCTCAGGAGCACTATGCTGAGCACAGGGCTAAACCTTTCTTTTCTTCCCTTGTGGGCTACATCACTAGCGCTCCAGTCGTTGCAATGGTAGTTGAAGGTAAGAATGCGGTTAAAGTTGTTAGGAAGCTTGTTGGGGCGACTAATCCCTCGGAAGCTGAGCCGGGAACAATTCGTGGCGATTTTGGTTTGGATCTTGGAAGGAATGTGGTTCACGCCTCCGACTCTGTGATGTCAGCAGATAGAGAAATTAGGCTTTTCTTCAGAGAGGAAGAAATTCTGGACTACGAAAGAGAAAGCGATGTCTGGATATACGAGAGATGAAGAATGTAAGAACCCCAATTGTTGCAGTTCTTGGACATGTCGATCACGGAAAGACGACGCTACTTGACAGAATCAGAAAAAGCAGAGTTGCTGCGAAGGAAGCCGGTGGTATAACCCAACACATAGGTGCTACGGAAATCCCTGTAGGCATAATTCAAAACATCTGCAAAGATCTCTGGAGGACAAATATAGAGCTTCCGGGCCTTCTTTTTATTGATACACCGGGTCATAAAGCCTTTACAAATCTAAGGAAAAGGGGCGGCGCCTTAGCGGATCTGGCGATTTTGGTGATCGATATAAATGAAGGGGTGATGCCCCAGACAGAGGAAGCAATAAACATACTCAAGACCTTTAAAACTCCCTTTGTGGTTGCTGCGAATAAGATCGACAAAATTCCCGGATGGCAGAGCAAAGAAAATGAACCATTCATAAAAAGCTACGCGATGCAGGAGGATTTTGCCAAGTTGAATTTGGACACAAAGATCTATGAGCTTGTAGCAAGCCTTTATAAATTTGGATTTAACTGCGAACGCTTTGATAGAATAAAAGACTTCACAAAAACAGTTGCGATCATTCCTGTTTCTGGAATGACGGGCGAGGGGATTCCCGAGCTTTTGATCATTCTGCTAGGCCTTGCTCAGAGATATCTTGCCAACAACCTCAAACTCCAGGTGGAGGGCAGAGCTAAGGGCACGATCCTTGAGATTAAGGAGGAGCGAGGGGTTGGTGTAACCTGCGATGCGATAATTTACGACGGTACGCTCAGGGTTGGAGATAAAATTGCAATTTGGGGAAAAGATGACGTTATAGTGACTAACGTTAAGGCAATCCTCAGACCACCGCCTGCTAGGGAGATGAGAGTCGAAAGCAAATTCATGCGGGTGGATAAGGTTACTGCAGCGGCGGGAATAAAAATAGTTGCACCAAATCTTGAAAAGGCCGTTGCTGGAACAGAATTCGAAGCGGTTGAAAGTGAAGAAGACATTAGAAAGTTTAAGGAAAGAGTAAGGAGAGAGTACGAGGCTGTAGCAATAAAGACGGAGGGAGAAGGCGTCGTTCTGAAAACTGATACGATAGGCTCTTTGGAGGCAATGATAAACGAGCTCAAGGCTCATGGAGTCCAGATAAAGAAGGCTGAAGTGGGAGAGGTGGATAAGAGAGACGTAGTTGAAGTTTCGACGAACAAAGAGGAAACAAATAAGGCAATTCTAGCCTTTAACGTGAAGATTTTGCCCGAAGCCGAAGAAGAGGCAAGAAATTATGGGGTGAAAATCTTCGGGGGAGATATAATTTATACCATTATCGAGAATTTTCTGAAGTGGCGGGATGAAGCAAAGACGGAGAGGGAAAGACAAAAAATAGAAGCACTAATAAAGCCGGGAAAGGTGAAATTGCTTAAGGAATTCATTTTTAGGCGGAGCAAACCAGCCATAATAGGTGTAAAGATACTTGCGGGTGAACTAAGGAGAGGTTCCGAGCTGATAAAACCCGATGGGAGTAAAGTAGGAGAAGTTAGGAGTATGCAGAAAGAGGGCAAAAACGTCGCCATCGCGAAATCGGGTGAGGAACTTGCAATTGCCATCGAGGACGTAACTATAGGAAGGCAGCTTGAGGGAGACGAGGTGCTTTACGTAGAAATTCCCGAAAAGCATGCAAAAATCATTGAGAAAGAGCTCCTCAACTCTTTTGATGAGGAAACAAAAAAAGTGTTTCTCGAATACTTGGAGATAAAAAGGAAGGAGAATCCATTCTGGGCGAAATGACCTTCTTCCCGTTCTGAAAGGTGAGCTTCCTCAGTGAATTGTTTTCAGCCTTAAAACAAACACGACCTTCCCATCTTCAGCCCCCTCTATCCAAACATTCCCGCCCAGCCTTTCTACGGTTTCCTTCACAAATCGCAGACCCATTCCACTTCCATTCCCAAAGCTGGTTCCTTCAAAAATCCTACTTCTGAGCTCTTTGGGGATTCCAGCCCCATCGTTGGCAATTCGTATCTCGCAGAATTCTTTCTTTGGCTTTATTTCAACCCAGACACGCTTCGCCTTTCCGTGCTTCACAGCATTGTCTATGATGTTGTGGAAGACAGAGTACAGCGAATCGTCTCCCAGAACGCTGCAATTTCCGGCGATATTCAGTTCGATTTCATAGCCCTTTGATGCCCTCTCTATGAACTCTGCAACGTCCACCGGTTTTGCTTTGATATCTACTGAATGGCTAACCAATTCCTTGATTTTGATCAGAGATTCTTCTAGGCTAGAAATTCTGCCCGTTTCTCCATCTTTTATCAGCTCGAGGTTAACAAAAGCTAAATTTAGGGCGTTCTTTATGTCATGCCTCAAAATGCGTTGCAGTTCCTCAAAAGCAACCTTCTCTTTGAAAATCTCATCTATATCCTGAACCAGACCGAGAACCGCATTCCCTCCCTTGTACTTTATCCTTTTAGCGCTCAGTATGACCCATTTATCCCCAAATTTCGTCCTTAGCCTTATAGGGTAAGTTTCCTCCTCGCTCCTCAGACCCGTGAGCCTATCCTGGTACCTTTTCATCAATTTTGGCAGATCCTCGGGGTGAACCAGCCCTGCAAAGGGCCTATCTATCAGCTCCTCCCTTTTATAACCCATGAATTCTGCAAGGGCGGAATTTACGAACACAAGAATATCTCCCTGAACGATGAACAGGGGTGCCGAAATCTCGGTAAGCTTTCTGTAAAATTCTTCTCTCTCCTTGAGCTCCTCTCTAAGCCTCATTTTTTCAGTTATATCCACTATGAAGTGTAAAATGTATGAATTATGCCTTTCTGCCTTGACGAAAAACCATCTATTCAGATTCTGATCGTAACATTCTGCCTCTGCTTTTTCACCGCCCCCCATCAGACAGCTACTTACCGGGCAGAAATCAGGCGGACTCGGAGTTTTGTGCATAATAGTATAGCATTTTTTCCCGATCACGTCACCGAATGTTTCTTTAACATATTTATTTGCCCATATAACTGTAAAATTGTCGTCAAGTATCATGAATCCCAAACTCACCATCTCGAGCATTTCGACCGCAAGATCCTCCACTTTATCCATCGACTACTGTAATCTGGATGAGTTTTAAATATTTTCTCAAATGTTTGAAATTCGAAATCGAGATCACCGAAAAAAAGAAATCGCAGAAGAGAAGCATTATTCATGCAATACAGGTTCATCGACCACACTGCCGATATAGCCTTTGAAGCCTATGGCAAGAATCTGGAAGAGCTCTTCGAAAATTGCGCCTATGCATTTTATGAGGCATTCGTTGACACCTCGAAGCTTAAGGATGGCGAAAAAAAGGTTTTTGAAGTTGAGGCAGAAGACGAAGATTTGATGCTATATCGATTCCTCAATGAACTTCTATTCCTGTTTGAGACCCAATTTTTTGCCGGAAAAAAGATCAAGGTTAGGATTGGGGGTAATAGGGCTTTTGCTGAAATTGAGGGCGGTAGATTTGATAGGGACGCGGTTAAGGTTGCGCCCAAGGCAATAACGATGCATAAGTTCGGAATAAGGAGGGAAGGAGATAGACTTGCTGCATTTGTGGTCGTGGATATATGAGCGAGATCTATCTGCCCCTGCACAGCGGTGAAGCCCCTCAGTGGCTTCTCAGCAGAATGAAGAAGCTCGCCGACAAGATCGTTAGGGTCATAATCCTCGAATACGGCGAGCTCGAATTTTTGAGACGCATTTCCGACCCAATCTTTTTCCAGTCTTTCTCGAACGTTTTAGGTTTTGACTGGAACTCGAGCGGGAGCACCACTGTGCTCACGGGTGTCTTGAAGGCTGTGCTAAACAAGCCAGATTTTGAGATAAGGGTTGCTGGAGGAAAAGGGGCAAATGCTATTAGAACTCCGGAAGAAATCAGAAAGTTCGCTTTAGAAATGAGTATCGATGCTGAGAAACTCATAAGATTCAGCAGACTTTCAGCAAAGGCGGACAACTCTGCCCTCATAGATGGATACACCCTATACCATCATGCGATATTTTTCACACCAAAGTATTTCACGGTGGTGCAGCAGGGAATGAATCCCGAAGAAAAACTGGCCCGAAGATATCACTGGAGCGTCTATGAAAACATACCTGAGCTCAGAGACGTTCACAGCGGCATAATCAGCGATAGGATCGAGAATGAGGTGGTGAACATGATTTCAAGCAAAAGCGAACAGGCCGTTGAAATTGGGGTTGACATTATCAGGGATGGCAGCTTCAGAAGGGACTACGGAAGGCTGCTTTCAATCGTTAGGAAGGACAGAATGATATATGTGCCGAGGAAGATTGACTGGAAAGCAGTTGAGAAGGCTTATCAGCTTCAGCCAGAAAGGTTTGAAGATTTACTTTTGGTTAAGGGGATTGGAAGAGAGACGATCAGAGCCCTCGCCCTAATTTCTGACTTGATCTACAATGTAGATTACGACAAGCAGGATCCAGCCAAGTACTGTTTTGCAGTGGGTGGCAAGGATGGTGTGCCCTTCCCGGTTCGCCGGGACGTTTACGACCAGGTTATCGAGTTTATGCATGAGCTTCTAAAGCAAACGGATCTCGAAAGCTTTGAAAAAAGAAGGGCTTTAGAAAGACTGCACAGAAGTTTTAGAACTTAGCGGCGAAACGGTTTTATTACCTCAGCCAAAATTCTCCTGATGGAGGATCTTTTTCGGGAAGTGGCCAAGGCCTGTAAAACTGCCGCTGATAATAGGCACAGATTCATGGTGTTTGTGTGCTCATCTAATCTGAAAAAGGCAGTAGAATGTGCGAGAAAAGTTTACTCGGATTACAGAAGCAGGGTCGAGAAAAATGGGCTTCTCGTAGTGGGTAGGGAAGAGTTCCTCGAGATTGCAAAGGATTGTTTCGAGGGTGAGTTGGTTCACTGGAAGAATTCTCTGAATGTTCTTGGCTCGACTTTTTCATCGCTGATCATGGATCTGAGCGAGGGATTTCATCCGAACGACTTGGGTGTCGTCGTTGAGACAGTGGAGGAGGGCGGCATAATAATAGCTATTTCTCCGCCGATTGAGAGGTGGAGGAATCTCATCAGCAAGTGGCATGAGGAGCTGATAAGCGAGCCTTTCAGTCTCAAAGACGTTGTTGGCCGTTTTTATCGTAGATTCATCGAGAGAACGATGAAGGCGGAGGGTGTAATCATTTTTGATGCTGATAGGGAAAAATTGATCAAAAGGTACGAATTTGTGCAGAGGGGCAGCTCAAGGGAGGAAATAGTGATACCGGAGAGCACGAGAATAAAGAAGAAACTTTACAAGCTCTGCGCAACTCAGGACCAAGTTAGGGTTCTCCAGCTTTTTGAAAGGTTTTTCGAGAGAGAAAAGGAAAGAAAAGCGGTGGTGATAACCGCTGACCGGGGCAGAGGTAAAACAGCCGTTCTTGGCATCGTTACGCCTCCGCTGGTTTCGAGGCTTGAAAGATTGCTGAAGAGACCAATCCGGGTTCTCGTCGTTGCACCAACTCCACAGGCCGTTCAGAACTACTTCAAGTTCCTCATAAAGGCTATGAAGAGACAGGGGATGAAGGACTTCTTTGTTAAGAAAACAGATGAACTCATAACCGTTCTGAACAGCAAGTACGCTCGGGTGGAGTATGCTATCCCTAGGAGAGCATTGGATGAGAAGGAATTCGCCGATATCCTCATCGTAGACGAAGCTGCAGGCATAGAAGTTCCTGTGCTTCTCAGGATCACCGAAGACGCTAGGCACGTAATATTCTCAACGACGATCCATGGCTATGAGGGAACTGGAAGGAGCTTCAACGTTAGGTTTCTCAAAAAGCTCGAAGAGGATCCCACTATCGAGGTTGAAAAGATACACATGTCAGAGCCGATCAGGTACGGCGCTGGAGATCCGATTGAAAACTGGCTTTACGACGCTTTACTGCTAAATGCCCAGCCTGCAGAGATAGGAAAGGAAGATTTGGACAAGATCAGGGCACTGGAGCTTGGGTTTGAGATTCTAGATAAGGAGGAATTGATGAACAACGAGAAATTGTTGAGGGAATTCTTTGGAATTTATGTGCTTGCTCACTACAGAAACCGCCCTTCAGATCTTTCAGTTCTGCTTGATACACCCAACCACATTCCGGCTGTGGTGAAAGTCAACGGAAAGGTTGTGTGCTCCTTGCATCTTGCCATTGAGGGAGGAATGGATGAAGAGTTGATTGCGAAGATAAGGACTGGCTATAAACCGAGGGGGCAGATAATCCCGGATTTGGTTCTGAAACACTATTGGAATTACGATTTCTCTAGAAGTAAAGGAATCAGGATTGTTAGAATCGCCGTGCATCCTAATGCCATGGATATGGGAGTAGGGAGCTTTGCACTGATGAAGGTAATTGATTGGGCTGAAAAAAACGATTTGGACTGGGTAGGTTCGGGATTTGGGGTTTCAAGCGAACTTATCAGGTTCTGGCTTAGAAATGGCTTTCTGCCAATACACATTACACCGCAGAGAAACGAGGTCAGCGGGGAGTACACGGTCATAGTTATTAGACCGATAAAAGTCAAAGACAGCGTTGAGAGAATGAACGTCGAGTTTGTTCGCAGATTCATCGAATATTTGGGCGATGAGCTCAGCGATTTGGAAACAGAAACTGCAATTAGGATATTAAGGTCACTGAGGGGAAATGTGAACTGCAATCCGCCAATTTTCGGGGAACTTGAGGCGGAAAGAATTACAAAGTACTTTGAGGGTTTGGGTTTTTACGAATACATCTCCGATATCGCAAGACCTCTCGTCAGGTTTTACTACTCGAATGCGGAAAAAGCGGGATTGGATGAAAGAGAGGAGGAAATTCTGGTTGCCAAGTGCCTACAGCTCCGCTCATGGAAAGAGATAGGTGGAGAGGAGAAGTACAGGATCCTGCTCAACGCTCTGAAAAAAGTTTGGGAGTGGTTTTTAAGCAAGCAAAAAATTATTATTTCCCAGTCCTAAGGCGGGGTTATGATTTCAAAACAACAAGTGCTTGAGGTCGTTGAGAGAGAGATAAAGCCGATGCTTTTAATGGAGGGTGGAAGCATAGAAGTAGTCGATGTTAACGAGAAGGATGGCATAGTCCAAGTTCGCCTTCTGGGAGCTTGCGGTACTTGTCCAATGTCCCTGATCACGCTTACAGCCTTCGTTGAGAGGACTTTGAGGAGCAAGATTCCTGATCTCAAAAAAGTAGTCCCCGTATGATCGATTTGATTGAACCGCTCAAAGTAGCTGTTATTGAGAATGTAGCTTATGGTGTCCAGGAAGTCAATGAAAAACTTTTTGGGGGCTTTTGTGACTGCGGAGGCAGAATGCTACAGAAATTCTGGCTAAATTTGGAGGAAATGAGGATTCTGTTTTCAGAATGCGAAAAGTGCTGGAAGAATCACGCGTATCTCTTTAATTCAACAAAGTTCTTGAAGAGGGAGGAAGTCAGGCTCGTAGGTAGGGGCGAAATTTTGGATTATCTCAAAAATTTCCTAACCGAACTTGAACTGGAGGCCCTTCTCAGTAAAGCGCAAAGCAAAATTTACAAGCCCCAGGACTTGGCAAGGGCGAAGAAAAAGCTATCGGATATGAATTTACCGTTTGAAGAGATAGTATCTTTGCTGAAATGAAGCTGAAAAAGAATATAAGAGTTTACTTCGATCTTGCGGAAATCTCTGCCGTTTCAAGGAGATATTTCATAATCGGTTTTTTCGACGGAATAATAACGATTGCTGGGATGCTTATAGGAGCCTATCTAGCTGGGCACAATACCCCTGAGTTGGTAATTCCCGTGGGCTTTGCGACAGCACTGGCATTGGGAATCTCAAGCTCATGGGGAGCATTTGAGGCAGAAAGAGTTGAGCAGAAGGCTTTGAGATTGAAAAGGGAAAAGTCTTTACTCACAAGATTGGACGAGACAATTTTCGATGAAGCACACAGCTTTGCAACTACCTTCAATTCCCTTGTCCACGGAGTTTCGCCAATTCTTGGAGCCTCAATTCTAATTTTGCCCTATCTTTTCTTGCCACCCTTTGAGGCGCTGGAATGTTCTTTGGTAATCTGTGCAGCAAGTCTTTTTGCTCTAGGATTTGCGATGGGGAAAATGGCCAAGGAGAGGGCATTTCTGAACGGTATAAGGATGCTAATTCTTGGGCTTTTGGTGCTATTTCTGGTTCTTATCCTGAACCCGGGGCACTTGATATGATTTTTAAACCCTCCGAAGACGGATTTCATGGGCAGAGCCTGGAAGTTTGGGGATGACATAGATACCGATGCGATTATTCCGGGAAAGTATCTTGTATTCAATGAGCCAGAAGAGCTCGCGAAGCATGCCTTCGAGAACGTCAGGAGGGATCTTTTGGGCAATGTTAGAAAAGGGGATTTCATCGTTGCAGGCAAAAACTTCGGATGCGGTAGCAGCAGGGAGCATGCAGTTCTCGCTTTGAAGGGCCTAGGAATAAGGGCCGTAATAGCGAAATCCTTTGCGAGGATATTCTTCAGAAATGCGATCAATACTGGCCTGCTTGTTATTGAATGCCCTGAAGTGGACAGAATCGAAGAGGGTGACGAAATCGACTTGGATCTTTCAAGAGGGTGCATAGTAAATTTGACGAAAGGGGAGAGATACAGAATAGAGGAATTGCCTGACTTTTTGCTTCAGATCGTTGAGTGTGGTGGATTGATAGAGTACTGCAGGACGGTGATGAGATGAGGATCGCAGTAATTCCTGGAGACGGTATAGGGAAGGAAGTGATGGATGCAGCTATGCTTGTGCTGGAAGAACTGGACCTGAACTTGGAATACGAGTTTTACGAGGCAGGAGATGAAGCTTTGAAAAAATACGGGAAGGCCTTGCCGGATGAGACACTTGAGGCTTGCAGGAGAAGTTCTGCAGTTTTGTTTGGCGCCGCTGGAGAAACTGCGGCAGACGTAATCGTGAGGTTGAGGCAAGAGCTTGATACATACGCAAATGTAAGGCCGGCAAGAGCTTTGAATGGCGTTAAGTGCCTCTATCCGGGCCTGGACATTGTTATTGTTAGGGAAAATACTGAATGCCTTTATAAGGGCTTCGAGTTCGAGTTGGATAATTCTGCAATAGCGCTGAGGATAATAACTAAAAGGGCTTCTGAGAGGATCGCAAGATTCGCGTTTGAGCTTGCCAGAAGGGAGGGAAGAAAGAAGGTAACAGCACTGCATAAGGCCAATGTAATGAAGAAGACCTGTGGAATTTTCAGAGATGTTTGCAGAAACGTCGCAAAGGAATTTAAGGAGATAGAGTTCAATGAGTACTACATCGATGCCGCATGCATGTATCTGGTAATGAATCCTTATCGTTTTGACGTCATTGTAACAACGAACATGTTCGGCGATATAGTTAGTGATCTCGCTGCTGGACTAGTTGGCGGTCTCGGAATCGCTCCTTCAGCGAATATAGGAGAGAAGCATGCAATATTTGAACCTGTGCACGGTGCAGCGTTTGATATCGCCGGAAAGGGGATTGCTAATCCCACTGCCATGATCCTCACCGCTTGCATGATGCTGCAACACCTGGGCTTCACCAAGGAAGCGGAAAAAGTCAGAAAGGCCTTGGAAGATACGATATCGTCTGGAAAAACCACGCCAGATCTTGGAGGAAAATTGAAAACGAAAGAATTTGCAGAAGAAGTTGCTAAAAGATTGCGGGAATAAATTCTAATGGTCGAAATTTATTTTTTAAGGAAGATTTTTGGGGAGAATTTCAAAACCCGTTTTAAGATCTCTTAAACAACTTTATAAAAATTGGTGCCCAGAAAACCCAGAGCTTTGGCTCTGGGATGAATGGCAAAGCTTAAATAGTTCTGTGTTGAAGAAGCCTTGGGGATCCTCCTTTGCAGAGGGAAGCCCAGATATGCGATATGAACATAGCCCATGCCTTAACGAGAGGCATGGGATGGGGGAGCTGTGAGCCCCCCGAACCGGCAGATGAGGGGAAGGGTGCAAAGCATCCCTTAACGCCGGAAGCTCCCGACTTCAGTCGTGGAGCAGCTCAC
>QNUZ01000120.1 GCA_004347865.1 Archaeoglobi archaeon
CGACGAAAAACTCCACACAAAGTTCAGCGCCAAAGACGAACTCTTCGATCCGCCTTATTCGACCTTTGAACCGACAAAAAGGGAAAAGAACGTTGATAACGTGAACACGATCCCTGGGCTCGATGTAAGCTACATGGACTGCAGGATTCTGCCAGAGTACTCTATTGATGAAGTGGTAGACTACGTTGAAAGCGTTAAGAGGTTCCACGAGATCAGGGACAAGGAGAAAATTAACGTGGAAATCGTGCAGAGGTCAAGCTCTCCTAAGACTCCAGAAAATGCAGAAATTGTTTTGAGGTTATCTGACACGATATACAGACTTCGAGGAATAAAACCGAAGCTTTTCGGAATTGGAGGGAACACCTGTGCCTCATTCTTGAGGCGGGAGGGATTTAGGGAATCCGTTGCTTGGTGCACAACGGATTCGACGGCTCACAAGCCAAACGAATACTGCAAGATCGAAAACATGGTCGAGGATGCGAAGGTTTTCTTCTCGATATTTTTCGACCCCAAATACTAGATGTTCTCAAAGTTGTAGATCCCGGAATACCTCCGTGTTTTCGACGAAAGGTTAATGAAAACGAGCTGAACTATCCTCGCGTCCCTTTTCAGCCAGATACCGTAGGGGTTGTGAACCGATATCGCAACCTCACTTCGCCCTTCATAGCCTGCATCCCAGACTGCAGTGATGACGTTTGCCCCGCATCTCACTAGGCTCGACCTAGGCTTTGCAACTGCCATCAGGTCATCATCGAGCTTGACAATCTCGTTCAGAACGGCTTTGTAAATCCCCTGAGGAAGATAGACCCAGTCTTTGAACTCTATCTCTTCCGTTTCGGCCAGAATCCTCTGGCTGTTGTCGAAATCTATTTTTCCTGCACTTTTGAACCTCGCTACAGATTTTAGGGTACAGTCAAATCCATTCGGCTGAAGCTGAGTATTTAGATCTATGAAATTCCTAATAAGTCCCCTTTCGATTCTTTTCCTTATCTCTTCGGAATTCAAAACGCACATGAAGAAATGGAGACTTAAATTTAGATTTTTCTTTTGCCCTAAAACTTTTATTTACACTCGCTGCAGGAGGAGCATGTGCGAATCGAAAGTTCTCTCTGCAGACGGCAGGCTTTTGATGGAGGATGTTGTGAGGATAAAGGTTGAAGGAAGCCTTTTGAAGATGTGGGATATTCTGGGGGCGACAAAAGAGGTTAGAGGAAGGATTTTGGAGGTGGATCTTGTAGCCCATAGAGTCAAATTGGAGGTGTTATGATGAAAATCAGGGTTGCTATAAACGGGTACGGAACAATAGGTAAGAGGGTTGCGGATGCAGTTGCTCTTCAGGACGACATGGAGGTCGTTGGAGTCACAAAGACGAAACCGGACTTTGAAGCGAGAATTGCAGCCAAAAAATTCGACCTTTACTTGGCAAAGGGAGAGAATGCGGAGCTCTTCGCAAAGGCAGGGATTGAAACCTGCGGAAATCTTGAGGACTTGCTGACAAAGGCGGACTTGGTCGTTGACTGCAGCCCTGACAAGGTCGGAGTAGAAAACAAGAAGGTATACGAAAAGCTTGGAATAAAGGCGATATTTCAGGGCGGTGAGAAAAAAGAGGTCGCTGAAGTCTCCTTTAATGCCCTTGCTAACTACGATCAGGCGAAGGGCAGGCGTTTTGTTAGGGTAGTGAGCTGTAACACAACAGCCTTAGCGAGGCTCATATATGTGCTAAAGATGAACTTCAAGATTGGAAGGGTCCGGGCAACAATACTCAGGAGGATAGCAGATCCAAAGGAGGACAAAAAGGGTTTGACGAACGCAATAATGCCCGATCCAATTTCTTTGCCCTCGCATCACGCAAAGGATGTTAAGACAGTCCTTCCTGACGTCGATATCGTGACAACGGCTTTCAAATTACCTACAACCCTGATGCACGTTCACTCACTCTCCATCGAGATGAAAGAAAAAGTGGATAGGGAAGACGTTATCTCTGCGCTTGAAGGGGAGCCGAGAATTATGCTTGTCTCGGAAGCTGATGGCTTTACGTCTACAGCGAAGATTATCGAGTTTGCAAGAGAATTCAGAACGCGATACGATCTTTTCGAGAACATTGTGTGGCTCGAGTCTATAGCACTTGATGGAAACGATCTCTTCGTAACGCAGGCGGTGCATCAGGAGGCGATTGTTGTGCCTGAGAACGTTGACGCTATAAGAGCTATTTTTGGAGTGGAGAAGAAGCTAAGCATAGAAAAAACGAACAAATCTCTTCGCATTGGAGAGAAAAATTTTTAAACTTTTTGATTACTAGGATCATGGACGTGGAAACGAGAAAATCAATATTGATGGACGCTTTCAACGAATTGAAAGAGAAATGGTCTGTTGACGAGAGATTTTTGAGTTCAAAAGAAGAAGAACCCACCACCGTTGATGGTCTGCCTGAAAGCAAGGTGAATGATCTCCTGCAGTTGAAGGAGAAATACAAGCTCGACGAGATCGGGTTTGTGTTCTTGGTTGGAGCCGCGGTGGGGTTCTATCAGGGGCAGAGGAATGTAAAGAGCGTTGTACGCGAAATGTTGCATTCAGTAAATGAAGTTGTGAACAGTTTTCTAAGAAAGTCATGAAGTATGCGATAAAAATCGCATACTTCGGTGATAATTTTTTTGGTAGCCAGTTTCAGCCCGACCGCAGAACTGTTGCGGGAGAAATTCTGAAAGCTTTGGAGGCTTTTGGAATAAATTCAAAGCTCAGCTTTGCTGGCCGGACTGATGCGGGAGTTCATGCTCTGGGACAGGTAGTTTCGTTCAGCACCGAATCTAGAATCACTCCAAGAATGTTGAATTCGGAATTGCCGGATGACATTACTGCATGGGCTATAGCCCAGGTCCCAGAGAGCTTTAATCCAAGAAGGGCAGAAAGCAGGATCTACTCATACGTTTTTTACGATGAGAACTACGATATTCCTGCAATTGAAGAAGCTTTAAAAATTCTTCACGGTACTTGGGACTTTTCGAACTTCACCAGAGGCTACAAGGGGGGAAAGAGAACGATCTACAGGGCAGAGTTACAGAAAAGCAGAGAATTTTTGGTTTTGGAAATCGAGGGAAATGCCTTTACGTGGAATATGGTCCGCTGTATCGTCACAGCCCTGAAGAAAGTCGGGAAGGAAGGGGATTTGGAATGGTTTAAAAAAATGCTCAGTCCTGAGAAGCACAGAGAAAGAGTTCAGCCATCCCCTCCGGAAGGTCTTCTGCTCAAGGACGTTATATACAGGGACATAAGTTTTGAAGTTGATGAGTATGCGATGAGACTCCTGCACCTTCGGCTGAAGAAGAGAATGATCGAAAGCGGAATCCGTTACAAGCTTTTTTCCCTAGAACTTGAAGCTTTTGAGCCCAGAAAATAGAACCACAACTGCGATTTTTTTCGTTAGCAATGCGGGCGGTATTGGGCAGTCGCCGTACCTTATTATTATGTCCTTATTCAGTTTCTCGACTCTGCTTATCGCCTCAAAGATACCCTCCATGGTTACCTCCTCTTTGGGACCGCAGAAGAGCAGGAGGGCGGATTTGGCCTTCTCAAGCTCCGTATTTATGCTCAGATTGTTCATAGCCTGATCTAGCATCTCAAGGATTCTTCTTGTTCTTACTGCCTTGAGCTCGCTCGCTTTCTTGAAAAAATCAAAGCTAACCTTCTGTTCTGCAAACCCCACAACTGAAAAGCCGTCTGATTTCAGTGCATTGAAAATGTCCGAAGTATCGACAACGACTTCCCCGGCAACTCTCTTCTTAATGTCCACCTCGCCGGCTAGGGCGAGCATGTTCATGGCATCGAATATTTTCGCGTCTGAGTCTGCTTTACCCTCGAATACCAGAATTATGTCCGAGACCTTCTGTATCTTTCTCATCTTTTTCTTTATTTCAGACACATCGACAGCACCTAGGCTTGGTATTAGGGTTAGGTAGATGATTGGGTCTTCTGAGAAGGCCTTCAGTCTTTCGCAGAATTCCACTGACACATCAAAGGCGAAATCGTCTTCAAGGGAAGTTATAACTAGATTACCCTCCCATATCTCGTAGTGCCTTGTTAAGGCATTTATAAAACCGGGAATACCCCTACGGTCTCCAACGTAGTACTTTCGATCATCATCAATTGAAACGCTTCTTATCTGCAGCTCATCACTTAGAATTGCGAAGCATTTGAAGAGAGGGGACCTATTAACTCTTACTCCATGTTTGTAGAACAGCTCGGCGATCTTTGCTCCTCTTAGTCCGATTCCAACAGTTAGCAGCCTCATTTTTCTTATTTTGTTACCTTTGATTTTTTAACGCTCCATGGCTTTGGCCGGAAGCACCCGGCAAAGCCTTAACATTCAGTTCCCCTCTCCGATTCGGGCTCCAGATTCATCATCTTCTAGGTAGCGTAGACCTTTTGGTCTATTCCGGACTCCGGAACCTCGGCCTTGTCCGAGGTTACTGAAACATCTTCATAAACTAAACTTCGTTATAATTTAAGTCTTTCGTCATTCTTAGTTTTCGGTTAGGGATTCGCAAATGAGAACCTTCGTCCTTCGGGGCAGGGATGATAGAAAAGCTTAAATAAATAGAAACTATAAATAGAATGTCCGAGCAATCTAGGGGATGTTCCTTTGCAGAGAGAAGTCCAGATCTGCGATATGAATATAGCTAATGCCTTAACGGGATCTGCGGGATGGGGGAGCTTGGTTTTTGAATCGGCAAATGATGGGAAGGGTGCAAAGCCTACCCTTAGTGCCGCAGGCCCCGCCTTGAAAGGTGGGATGGCTCACATAATCTAGTAAAAAAGAGGTGGTTGTTTGCCCGTATTGATGTTCATAATGGATGGACTGCCAGACAGGCCGGTCGGTGGAAAAACCCCTCTGACTGTTGCAAAAAAACCGAAACTGGATAAAATTGCTGAAATAGGAGTGAACGGCATAATGGATACAATTTCCCCCGGAATTAGACCGGGGAGCGATACTAGCCATTTGGCGCTTCTGGGCTATGATCCCTACAGGTTCTATACAGGCAGAGGCCCGATTGAAGCAGCTGGAGTTGGAATCGAGCTTAAACCCGGCGATGTTGCTTTTAGGGCCAACTTTGCAACTGTTGTTGGAAACGGAAGAGTGTTTGATAAGGTTGTAGTGGATAGGAGGGCGGGGAGAATCGAGCAGACTGAAGATCTAGTTAAGGCTTTAAACGAAATCGACTTGGATGTTGAATTCGAGGTCGCCAGAGCAACGGGACATAGAGCAGTCGTTGTATTTAGGGGAATCTCCTCAGCCGAACTTGGCGAGACTGATCCGAAGGTAGTGGGAGAAAAGGTGAAAACTTGCAAGCCCTTAAACGATTCCGCAAGAAGGGCAGCTGAAATTGTGAACGAATTCATGCAAAAAGCCCATGAAGTTTTGGATCGCCATCCCTTAAACTTGGAAAGAGAGAAAAAGGGACTGCCAAAGGCAAATGCAATACTTCTGCGCGGGGCAGGAGTTATGAAGGAAATTCCGAGCTTCAGAGATAAATACGGGCTTGATCTGGCCGTTGTTTCTGCAACGGCCTTGATCAAGGGTGTTGGAAAGATCGTTGGTGGGGAAGTCTTTACACCTGCTGGGGCTACAGGGAACAAAAAAACGGATTTGGAGGCAAAAATGAATGCAGCCTTGGATTTGCTAAAGAAGAAAGACGTTGTATTGCTGCACATCAAGGCTCCCGACGAGATAGGACATGACAGGGATTTTGACGGGAAGGTTGAGTTTTTAGAGAGACTGGATTCCTATCTGGATAAAATTCTGGAGCTCGACTTCTCTAAGAACTGCTTGATTGTTACTTCCGATCATTCCACTCCAGTAACCGTTGGAGAGCATACTGCTGATCCTGTTGTTGTGTCGGTCGTGCATGAAGGAGTGAGGGTTGACGACGTGAAGAGGTTTACAGAGTTCGATGCGCCGAAGGGAGGACTTTGCAGGATAAGAGGAATGGATCTGCTGAACATAGCTCTAGATTTGCTGAATCTTTCAAAGAAATTCGGAGCATGATATGCTGGAAAAATCTGTAGAAGCGGTTTTATTCTTGTCTCCTGAAGCTTTGGAGATTTCCGAGATCTGCAGGATCTTGAAGGCTAGACCGGAGGAAATCGAGATGGCCATAGAGGCTGTAGCAAGAAGATACAGGGAGATGGATTCGGCCATCGAAGTTGTCAAAGTGGGGAACAGGTATTTAATGAGGGTGAAGCCTGAATTTGCCGATATTGTTGAAAAATTCGCGGAAAGGGAGCTTGATCGTGGTACCATGAGAACTTTGGCAGTTATCGCGGTCAGGCAGCCAATAACGCTTGCAAAGCTGGCAAAGATCAGAGGAAACAAATGTTACGACCACGTGAAGAAACTCATTGAGCTGGAACTCGTAAAAGCAGAGAAAAAGGGCAGATCCACAGTACTGACGACAACGGAGGCGTTTGCCTCCTATTTTGGGTTTGAATCCAAAGATCCAGAAGAGATAAAGGAGAAACTTAAGGATTTTTTAGAGAAAAATGATTAACGCAGCTTTCTGTAGCAATCCAAGCAAAGACCGTGGTCAGAATAGCATTTTCTGCACACTTTTCTCCCGCACCTTCTGCAGGTGAACTCCGCGATCCTTCCGCATCTGCATTTCATCTAAGATCGCTTGCTACGAGCTCTGCGACCTTCTTCCCGCTTTTCAGCATTCCACCAAATATCGGCCCCATTCTTGGAAGATTGTAAACACTAGCGACTGCCATTCCGGCAACGTAAAGTCCTTCCACCACTTTTCCAGTTCTTTCAACAACCTGGTCCTCACCAATCTCGCAGAATGCCGATCTTTCACCAGGAACTTTTATGCCCAATGGAACTTTGCGGGATGCGACCGCAACAACTTCAGCATCATGCCCTGTGGCATCGACAACAGCCCTGCACTCAACGAAGATCGGATCTACATGAAGTCCGGCGATTTCAACAGCGCTCCATTGCAGGCAAACCCCGGTTATCCTAAGCGGGTTCTCTCTGAAGATAACGTCGTCAACAGAAACACCGTGAATGATCTTGGCTCCGGCGTCAACGCACTTTGATGCAAGCTTCGCCATGAATTCAGAGGCATCGCAAACGAGCAAGGTTCCTTTATCTACAGCTCTGATGTTGAAATGCTCCAGAATCTTCCGGACATCTTTTTCGAGGGCGATCTTGTGGAAAAGCATTCCACCCCCGCCGATTCCACCGCCGAAGCTCAACCTTCGCTCGAAAATTACAGTTTTGAACCCCATTTCCGCAAGGTAGGTACCAGCAGTTAGTCCCGCAGGACCAGCACCGACAATAACGACGTCACTTTTTGTGAAGTTCAGCCAGTCCTTGGTGGCTTCTTCAATTATCGCCTGAGTTATTTCTGCTTCCATATTCTGCTTTTTTTCTCGGAGAGAAATATAAATCCTTCGGCCCAGAAAAGCGAATTTCATAGCGTAACTTTTTTAAGCAAAAAGTTGAACATACTTCCAGCCCGCCTTAGC
>QNUZ01000121.1 GCA_004347865.1 Archaeoglobi archaeon
CATAAAGGGCCGGAAAAGCGTGGAAATTATGTGCATGAATGAGATCGTAATCCCCTGAATGCCTTTTCAGATAACTCCGAAGCTCTGGCGAAAAGAAGTACGCGTTGCTCGGAGCATAGGATTTGAACCTTCTAACCCTGATTCCCCCGATTTCTTCGACCTTTTTCAGCTTGCCGCTCGGATCGGTTGCAAGCACTTCCACCTCGAATTCCTCCATTCTCCTCGCAAGCTCGAAGACATGGGTTTCTACGCCGCCTATATGCGGATAGAAGCGCGGAGCGACGAAGGCAATTCTCATGTCCATCAAACGACGGTGGTTTATTTAAAAGTATCCAGCTTAATCTCAAAATTGAGGATGAACAGATAAGCTAAAAATACCCGAGGAAACCGAATCCGTGGACTTCGAAAAGTTGCTTGAAAATGTTTCCGAGAGGCCTACGCTGAAAAACTGCTCTGCTTTGCTTAGTAAGGCAAAGGGCTATGATGAGATCCGCAGCCTTTTTGACTTCGCCTCCAAGCTTAGGGACGAGAACACTGGGAGAACTTTGAAGCTTGACTCCTTCATCTATCCCGTGAAGAAATGCGTTATGGAAAAATACTGCATCTACTGCTCAAACTACGTTGAAAAATTCAGGCTCGAGCCTTTAAGTTCTGAAGAGTTCTGCAAAGCCGTGGAATACATCAGAGATTGCGGGATGAAAAGAGTTACGCTCGAAGGCGGCTACAATCCGGACAACAGCAAAATTCCCGAATTCATAAGGATGGCGAGAGAGACCGGGCTTGAGGTTGCATTGGACATTTATCCCATTTCCGAAAACGAACTTGAAGTTTTCAAATCCCTCGGGGTTTCGGAGGCCTATGCCTCTTTGGAGATCGCAGAAGAAAAGCTTTTCAAGCATTTCAAACCTGAAGAGAGCCTTGAAGAGCGCATAAAGCTTGCCAAGGAAATTTGCAGGCAGAAAATGGGTCTTTCAAGTACCCTGCTCCTAGGCCTGCCGGGGGTGCGGGATGAAGTTTGCATCAAAGGCATTCTAATGCTGAGAGAATTCGACTGCCTGAGGCATTTGACGATCTCGGGCTTCAATCCCGTTTTCGGAACCCCCCTAGAGGGCCCGAACCCAGCTTCCCCCATAGC
>QNUZ01000122.1 GCA_004347865.1 Archaeoglobi archaeon
ACGCTGCCTTCTTTTCTGTTCTCCTCAAAGCCCTTCAGGATCTCGGCAGCCTTGTCTCTGGCTGTCTGGATTAAGGCCGTGTTGAGATTAAACAGCTTTTTTGCATCTTCATAGCATTTTTCATGCAAAAACTTCTTCGATGTGGAATTGTAGCCCAGATACCATTTAACGAGCTTAAAATACTCTCTGAGAGTTTTATTTAAAGCCAGGACTTTTGATTTATTCGGCCTGAAGACCTTGCCTACAACGCATATCTGGACTTCCCTCTGCAAGGAACATCCCCAAGGCTTTTTTTCAACACAGAACTATTTAAGCTTTGCCCATTCATCAGAGCTAAAGCTCTGGGTTTTCTGGGCACCCATTTTTATAAATCTTGCGACCTTCTCAATTCTTTTCTGGGAAGTTCAGCGATTTTAACGGGCAAAAGCCCCCAGTTTTCAACAATAAGAGTTAAAAATTTGGGGTAGAAAATTCGGGCATGATTGCGAGGTTCTCATTAAGCGGACTGAAATGCAGGGGATGCATGGAAAAGGTGAGAAAAAAGCTTGAGGAAGCAGGGGCCGCTGTTAGGGGAATCAGCCTGAAAGAACTGGAGCTCGAGATTCCTGAGGGAGAAAGCGTTGAGAAGTTTGTAGAAGTGATAAGATGTGCTGGATACGATGCAAAGCTCATCGAGTGCCAGTAGTTAGCAAAAAGGAATTCGAAGTCGAAAAACGTTTATGCAACATCCTGAAAATTTTCTGAGATATGAAGAGAGTCGTCGCAACTGGCACCTTCGACCTGATACATCCCGGACACATAAGATTTCTCGAAGAGGCAAAGAAGCTTGGGGATGAACTCATAGTAATCGTGGCCAGAGAAAAGAACGTCAGGCACAAGCCGAAGCCTGTGATTCCGGAAGAGCAGAGAAGGAGGGTTGTTGAAGCAATAAAGTTCGTTGACAGAGCTATTCTGGGCGACGAGGAAGACATATTCAGGCCAATCATGGAGCTAAAGCCCGACGTCATAGCTCTGGGATTTAACCAGCACTTCAGCGAGGAATGGCTAAGAGAAGAGCTCAGGAAGAGGGGGCTGAGTTGCGAGGTTGTGAGAATTAATGTTGAGGAGAAATGCGGGCTTTGCAGTTCGAGAAAG
>QNUZ01000123.1 GCA_004347865.1 Archaeoglobi archaeon
GAAAATGTCCTTGCAGCAGTTCAGAATCTCTACAGGTTCGTCATGCTCGGCGATGCCCAAGGATTCTTTGGCTTCCTCCAGAAGCTCGATGAAGCCAGAAAAAAGCTTGAGAATAGCAGGGACAAAAGGGAGGCTTTCAGGGCGGAAAAATACAGGCAACTCGTTGCAATGTTTTGAGCTATGCTTCTGGATAGCCTAGAAGAGGTCTCCAAAAAATGGTTCAACGATTCCCCGAGACCCTTCATTGAGCACGCAGTCGGTGAAATCCAGAGCAAATGGGATAGCAGAAACTTTTTCGTAATAGAGGCCCCCACAGGTTACGGGAAGTCCACGATATCTGCAACCTTGGCACTTAATTCTCTCCAAAGCAGCCTTAAGTGCATAATCGCGTTTCCCTTGCGAACTCTGCTTGAGGATCAGTTTAAGAAATTCGGGGGACTTTTTGCCAGAAAGCCGGAGTTGGTGGGAAAAAGGTATATGCACAATCCAGATTCGCCGTATCTCATAAAGCCCGTAACGCTCACAACGGTAGACACTCTGGCTCTGAATTTATTCGGCATACCGCCGGAAACTCTTGAAAAGGTTGCAGAGGAGAGAAGCTTGGGCCATTACTTCTTTTCCTGGGCTTCGGTTCTGCTCTCGAATCTGGTTATGGATGAAGTTCACTTGCTCGCGGATTCCACTAAATCTCTGAGCTTTCTAGCGGCGCTGGTGAAGATTGCCCGGGATTTCGATCAGAGGGCAGTATTCATGTCGGCAACTATGCCCGAAGCGCTGAAGAAGAGGCTTGAAGAATTCGGGAAAGAGAGAATGGAGTTCATATCATTTTCGGAAAAGCATGACCCTGAATTTTGCAGAGAGAGATTGAGCAAGAAGTATGAAATTCGCGTTGAAAGTTCTGAGGGGAACAAATACGGAAAAATAATGAGCTGGCTGAAAAATTCTGAATTTCGTAGGGGACTGATAATCTTCAACACGGCGAGCGAGGCGGGCGAGTTATACAGGAAACATATGAACGAGTTGAAGGAGTTCTCGGAAAATACCCTGCTGCTGCATTCCCGTTGCACGGAGAAGGATCGTGAAAAGAAGATAGAGGAAATCGGAAAAATGC
>QNUZ01000124.1 GCA_004347865.1 Archaeoglobi archaeon
CTTTGTTGAAATCTCAATCCCGGGAATGATTATGATCGGCAGTTTTTCAGCAGAGACGATTTCAATTGCGCTAAGCGAACCGTCAATTGTATCGTGGTCAGTTATCGAGAGTACGTCAATCTTTTTTTCAATCGCAGCCTTTATTAAATCACCAACGTTATCCTTTCCGTCACTGAAATTCGAATGAACGTGGAGCTCGGCTCTTAGCATTTTTACCATCTTATTTCGACTTCTTCAATTCTGAAGTTTGGTTTGATGAATGACTTTTCTAGGGGTGTGCTGTAGCCGTGTTTAAGCATTAAAAGCCCAGTATAGGCTATCATCGCCCCATTATCCCCCATAAGTTCTACAGGCGGTGTGTAAAACCTCGCTCCTCTGTCTTCGCACATAACGGAGAGCATTTTCTGCAACCTCTTGTTAACTCCGACCCCTCCAACGAGAAGTACCTCGTCATAACCTAGGTAAGCGAGCGCCCTCTCAGTTACCTCGGTAAGCATGGCAAAGGCTGTTTCCTGAAAGCTGAAGGCGATATCCTCGAGCTTGGCCTTCTCCTTAAGCTTCTGTGCCGCCGTGACCATCCCGCTGAAAGAGAAATCCATTCCCTTAACCACATAGGGCAGCTGGTAATATTTGCTTCCCTTTTCTGCGAGCTGTTCTATTTTTGGACCTCCGGGATGCTGAAGACCGAAACTCCTTGCGAGTTTGTCTATGGCATTTCCAATTCCAATGTCGAGGGTCTCGCCAAAAACCCGGTATCTGTTTCCACGTCTAGCAATTATTTGGCTGTTTCCTCCGCTAACGTAAAGGACCACTGGGTTCTTGGCTTTTGTTTTCCATCTTCCGACTTCAACGTGTGCAAGACAGTGATTGACCCCTACAAGAGGCTTTTTTAGCTTTAGCGCTAAGAATCTGGCAGCGGTTCCCACAACTCTAAGGCACGGCCCAAGTCCTGGACCCTGAGAAAATGCAATTCCGTCAATTTTTTCTTTCGGGAACCTCTCGAAAACAGACTTTAATAGGGAGGGCATTTTTTCAGCATGGTGCTGTGAGGCCTCCCTCGGATGAATTCCCCCCTCCTTTGGCTGGTAGGGATCGTTAACCAGCAAAACTACTTCTTCTTCATTAACAACAGCAACGCTCAGATTCCATGCGGTCCCCTCGATACCAAGAACATTCATTTCTTTTTGAATTCTGTATATCCGCACTTACCGCAGGTCAGACGATCTTTGTGTTCACCCAAGAAAACCCCTTCGCCGCAGCGAGGGCAGAACTTTCTCTTTCGCACGATCTTCTCCCCTTTTATCTCATAAAATCTGCTTACGAATTCAGGCATTTTATCCCTCCTTTGTCTCTTCTTTCTTTTCCTCTTCTTTCTTCTCGGTCTTTAGCTCTGGAAAGTTTCTCTCTATTATATGCTTTTCTTCGATGGCTTTCAGGGCTTCTGGAGTATCATATATCTTTGCGTAAACTTTTGCTTCCCTTTTTCCAAACTCATTTTTTATATAGTCAATCACAACTCTATCAAGCCCAGCGTTCATAAGCCCTGCAACCTTCTCTCTTATCTCTGCTCTGGAAGGCGTTTTACCGTTAAAGCTTACCTTCAGGTGCAATTCTTTTCTCTTTAGAAGCGGATTGTACCTTTCGGATTCCACTCTAATCTCCAATCAAATCACCCCCAATTTTCTTATCTCTTCGCTCTCCTCAACTATTTCCATCTGTTTAAGAAGTTTAAGGACTAGAAGCTTTCTCTCCTGATCTATCATGAACGCTACAACCCCTTCTCTGGGCTGGCCGTAAAGTATTAGGGATCCTTCTGGCAAGAGTATGCTGAGAGGCATTACCGCTAAATCTTCCTCGCCTATCACGAATATCAAACTCTTTTTTCCCTCTTCGGCATTTTTAACAGCATTTTCGAGCTCCTTAATTAATTTCGAGGTGATGACTGCTGGAGGATTCTCCACTTGAACCTTTTCATATTCGGAGGGGACCTCCAGCTCCAAATTCTTTTCCCTAAGCGTTTTGCCATCAACGATGACAATATGGGGCAATATTCCAACCTTAAATGCGCAGTAAGCGACAAAATCACCGACAACTGCTAGAATCTTGGCGGTGCTTATCTCGCTGACCCTCTCGAGTACCCTTTCTCCGTCTCTGTATAGCTTTCCGTAAGGTTTTGCAAGTTCTGCTCTGAGATTTTCCGGCAGTCTGAGCATCAATCTACCCTCAGGGCGTATTTACCCGGACTCTTTATCCCGAGCATTTTCGCTATTTCGCTCTTTTCAGGGTCAAGAATTATGATATAACCGTACCACTCCTTTGTGAGGTCTGAAGCCCCACAGTTTTTGCAGATTATCGTGTCCACGTTAATAAATTTGCAATTTCTACAAGCCAGTTCAGCCAATTTTTTCACCTCTTAACTTTGCAATTTCTTCTTCTAGCCACTTTATGGCTCCAAGCCACGGTTGTCTCATCGTTAGACCTATTCTGCTTTTTTCAGGCTCTCTCTCCTTTAAGCTTATTGAAACTATCCTCGCTCTCACCAGATCCCCTTCTGTTATTGCCTTTTTAGTTTCTCGGCCAACAAGCCTCTTGTTCTTTTCGTCGAAAACCATGTAATCGTCCGTGATCTGACTTGTGTGCAGAAGAGCGTCGAAAGGCCCTATTGAGACAAAACAACCGAACTCAACAACCTCTACAACCTCTCCCTCAACAACTTCCTGTAGAATGGGTTTAAAGCAGATAGCATTGAAAACAACGTCAAAGTATATTGCACCATCTCCAGCGATAATTCTTCCCTCACCGATCTCTTCAATGTTTTCAATGCCGACAATCATGCCGTATTCCCTGTCCAGCTTACCCTCGAACTGTTCCCAGAGCAGAGATTCAATTGTTTCCTCCAAATTTTCTCCTATTTTGGCTGGAGGGACTCGTACAGTATCGCGTAACTTTATTCTGGCATACATAACGCAAAAGCTAATTGCTGCGGTAATATAAATTTAACTTCCAAAGGCCACCGTTCACCATGGATTCCCCTCAAGAAGGCTCCTTATTTTGTCTGTGGTCGCCCTCATCGTCCTTTCGAACTTAACTTCTATCTTTTCTCCTTTCCTTTTTCTTTCCAGTTCCTTGAGGTTTACACCTACCAGTTTCAGATGCATTTTGAAAAGCTCGAGAACGTCCTCGTCTGAGAACTTGAGTCTTATTTCTTCCGTAACTTCCTTTCCTTCCCAGACTTTCTTTATGCTTTCTATAGTAGAGCTTAGGATTGCTCTCCCGAGTCTGTAATACCTTTCCTCAATATTGATGCTGTCCTGAAATTCAAAGGCTTGGAAAGCCTCCCTCACGATTCTTGCCAGCAGGAAGTCTCTTCCGTATTCCTCAAAGTTTTTGAATGCATAGCTAAGATCACTGCAGTTGGAAAAGCTTGTTGTATATTTTAAAGGTGGCAAAAGCATCTCTAGCTCTTTGAAAACTATCCCTTCTCTCTCCCTCTTGTTCAAGTCTTCGACGACCTTTTTTATGTCGTTGATGTTTTCTGGAGAGGTCTCCAGAAGTATCTCCACCATTTTTATCCCGTATCTTTCGGCTATCTCTTTTCTCTCGCTGACGCTCATCGGCCTGTTTGTTTTGCCCTCCCTTATGTCGAAGAGGAAGAACTCAAGTCCGTCAATGCCGTAGTAGTCGGGGACGTATGGTGAGGCATTTCCAATAGCTTCGCAGCAGAGCATGTAATCCGGAAACTCATCGAAAAAATCTGCTGGTATTTTTTCTCTGGCTTTTTCTGTCGTATAAGGGCAGATCAATCCTCTGCGGGTTATTGCATAGATTCTTTCACCAATTTTTACAATTCTGACGTTGTATCCGTTCATCTTTTCTTCTAAGGCGATTTTTTTCATTCCAAAATGCTTTTTTAGTCCTGACTCCAAATATAGTATTCTCTTTATCTTTGGAAAACCCCTGAAAACTTTCAGGCCATTACTGCTTTTAACGACTACCGTTCCCTCCTCATAAATTCCGAATTTTTTGTCTATTCTGAAAGCTTCGATAATATCGCCGAAAAAAGGGTGCTTCACGAAAGCCCTCTTTAAAATCCCCCTCTCCTCCAATCTTTCTGTAGAAAACCTTGAAAGGTTTAGAGCTTCAGAAACGAAATTCATGAATGCTGATATAGAAACTTTACTAGATCCCTTTCTGTTAGAATTCCTTCCAGTTTCCCGTTTTCTACGATTAGAACAGCTCCATGACCTTTTTCGATTAGCTCCGAGACGATCTGCGATATCAGGGCATCTCTTGGAAACATCGGGATCTCCTTGTACATCAACAAATCGCTGCGTCCGAGGATAGCAGTCACTGGCCTTCTAATGGCCTCACTTATGTCTCCCGATTCGAGCATTTTAAAAGCCTCTCCTTTCCCGAAGTAAGCCAGAATCTCTCGTGCTGTTATCAAACCCAAAAGAACCCCGTTTTCTATCACGGGCAATCTTCTGAATCTTTTGGATATCATCGTCTTCATCGCGGTCTCGATTGTGTCTTTGGGCCTCAATGTAACAACATTTTTTGTCATGAAATCTTCCGCAATACCATCAACCCTTTTAGTAGTGGCCAAATATTCCAGTATATCTCTTTCAGTTATAATACCCACAACTATCCCATCTTCGTCGACAATGGGGCATCCGCCAACTCTTTTCTCAAACATTAGCTCGACGGCATACTCAAAGCTGTCCTTGTTTGAGAGAGTTATTACATTTCTTTCCATAATTTCCTTGATTTCAGCGTTGACCGCAGCAGACAAGTTTCCGTTGTAGCGGTTTCTGACTATACCATGCTTACTTCCACCACCGAAGAAGTTTATGAAGTCTGTTGCCGTTATGATCCCCTTCAACTTCTTGGTTCCGGCATCGGTCACAGGAATTCTTCTGAAGTTTTTCTTTAACATGGACTTCAGCGCATTCATTATCGTAGACGTCTGGGGAAAAGTTTGGACATCAGTGGTTGCGATTTCCATCACATTCATCTTGGATTCACCTTTCACGTTCTGCACAATCTTCACAGAGATTTAGCCCCTCAACCTCGTAAAGTCGGTCCACATATTTCCCGCATCTCTCGCAAATTCCCCCGCTGATTTCCTCCGAAAATCCGAAAGACTGTTCGGTGATAAGTGAAGTTAACTCGCCCAGATCGAGAGATATGCTCAGAATATCGTTGTCGGTTATGATCCCGACGAGTTCTCCGGAATCATTAACAACTGGCAATCTCCTTATCCCTCTCTTCATCATTATATTTGCGGCTTCTCTAATACTCGTGGTGGGCTTAATCGTGATAAGTGGTGAGCTCATCACTTCTTTAACCTTTACAGAAGCTGGAGACCTGTTTTTTGCAACAACCTTTGCAATTAGATCCTTTTCGGTAACTATCCCTACAGGCTTGTTTTTATCCATAATCACAGCACTCCCTACGCCGTATTCCACCATTCTCTTGGCGATTTCGTGTATGTTCTCGTCTATACTGGCCTTGCAAACGTCTCTTGTCATAATTTCCTTCACTGGCAGATCTGAACGCATGACCTTCACCGTTTGAAATTCTGTTTAGATGGATTTTAAGTTTTTTGATTTAGCATTAACAAAAATAATTTATGTGGAGCGCAGGGGGTATATCATGAGACTCCCGGGTTTCTACAAGCTTAGCGTTCAGGATAGGTTGAAAAAAGTCGCGGAGTTTGCGAATTTGAGTGAGGAAGAAGTCAAGGCGCTGATATCTTCTGCTGGACTTCCAATTGAAGTTGCCGACAGAATGATTGAGAACGTTATAGGGACATTTGAGTTGCCTCTCGGAATTGCAACCAATTTCCTAATCGATGGAAAAGAGTATTTGATTCCTATGGTAATCGAAGAACCAAGCGTTGTTGCTGCAGCAAGTAATGCTGCAAGGATGGCAAGGGAGGGCGGCGGCTTTACAACGGATTTTACTGCGCCGGTAATGATAGGGCAGATTCAGGTTGTTGACGTCCGAAATCCAGAAAGTGCAAGGTTTGAAATTTTAAGAAATAAGTCGGAAATCATAGAAAAGGCAAATGAATGCGATCCTATGCTTTTGAAGCTTGGAGGCGGTTGCAGAGATCTTGAGGTCAGGATAATTGATTCGATTTTTGGCAAGATGCTTGTAGTCCACCTTCTTGTGGATGTCAGAGATGCTATGGGGGCCAACGCTGTGAACACGATGTGCGAGAAGGTTGCGCCTATTGTTGGCAGGATTTCGGGGGGCAAACCATTGCTGAGAATAGTTTCGAACCTCTCTGTTTACAGGATTGCGAGGGCAAAGGCCTTATTTAAGAAAGAGGCCATAGGGGGCGAGGAGGTTGTGGATGGAGTGATGAAGGCATACGCCTTTGCTGAGGCCGACCCCTTCAGGTGTGCAACGCACAACAAGGGAATAATGAACGGAATTTCCGCTTTGATGATTGCAACGGGGAATGACTTCAGGGCTGTTGAGGCCGGGGCACACGGTTATGCGGCAATTAGAGGTTACAAACCGCTGACGAAGTATGAAATAAACGAAAATGGCGACCTTGTGGGCACAATAGAGGTTCCAATTTCGGCAGGGATCATCGGTGGTGCCACTCAGGTGAATCCATTGGCCAAGATCTGTCTGAAAATTCTAGGTGTAAAAAGCTCTGGAGAGCTTGCGAGGGTTGCTGCAGCTCTTGGACTTGCACAGAACTTTGCAGCGCTTCGCGCATTGGCCACGGAGGGGATACAGAGGGGGCACATGGAACTGCATGCGAGGAATGTTGCGATAATGGCTGGAGCGAGGGGGAGCGAGATCGACAGGATTGCGGAACTGATGGTAAAGGATGGAAAGATTAGGATCGACTATGCAAAGGAGCTGCTGTCGAAGCTCAGGGGAGAGTGATATCGACGTCTTCGATGGTTGAGCAGCCCACTCCTCTGCTGGCTAATTCTTTTTTCAACTTCTCCGAAGCCTTCCCGTGGTAAAAGACCACGTGCTCCGCTTCGCAGTGCTCTACCATTGAAATTATAAAAATGGGTGCCCAGAAAACCCAGAGCTTTAGCTCTGATGAACGGGCAAAGCTTAAATAGTTCTGCGTTGAAAAAAAGCCTTGGGGATGACCCCTTGCAGAAAGAAGCCCAGATATGCGTTGTAGGCAGGGTGTTCAGGCCGAATAAATCAAAAGTCCTGGCTTTAAATAAAACGCTCAGAGAGTATTTTAAACTCGTTAAATGGTATCTGGGCTACAATTCCACATCGAAGAAGTTTTTGCACGAGAAATGCTATGAAAAAGCCAAAGAGCTCTTCA
>QNUZ01000125.1 GCA_004347865.1 Archaeoglobi archaeon
GCCCCCTTGTTTGAACTTATAGCATTTTTTTGGTTCGAACTCTAGAAAATCGCCTTTTTGGACAGCATACCCGTAAAGGGTTACTGACCTTATCTTCTTTACGTACTCGTTGTGAGTGTGGAGCAGGACGCAGGCTTTCTGGTTGCCTCTCAACTGAACCCATTTCGGTTTTTTGAACACAATTTTATTACCTTGGATCGTGAAATGGGTTGTTGGAAAGCTCAGTGGAAACTCCTTTTCGTAAAATGAAACTACAGCTCTTTCAAATCCCTTCAGGAGTTTTTCGAGCTTCAAGATACTCCCTCCAGTATTTCGGGATCATTCTCTACGTCCCCATCCCTCCAAAAAAGCAGCCTTTGAGGTTTAACTTCTATGAGTATTCTATAGACGTACCAATCCAGAAGCCTTTTTGCAAGGGGAGACATCAGTTCTTCTGCCATCTTTGTCAAGACGGTCTTTTTCCAACAATCTTTGTGGTTGATCATCAGGTTCATGAGGTAGCTCAGGTTTTCTTCAACGTTCTCGCTGACTTTTGCAATTCCCAAAACCAAAACTACTGCCCTCTCTTCAATGCCACTGTACTTCGGGTTGCTGAACAGCACTGAAACTCTCGGGTTCTTTTTTATGCATGCAACCTTCCTGTAAAAGGCCGGTGAAGTCGTTATCACGATTGATTTCTTCTTCGCGTCGTAATAAGGCAAAACTGCAATTGTTCTAGGCATTTCACCGTCCAAATACGTGAATTCTGCGGTAAGGTACTTTTCAAACACGTCTTCAATCCACCCCGGTATTGTCGAGATCATTAAGAATTTTGTAGCTTATTAAATATTAAAGTTTACGAAACCCTGCAAGAAAGCATACGGTTTTAACTGTGGAGGGGCTTTATATGAGCAACAAACCCCGCCCTTCAGGGCGGGGGAAAAGTCTTTAACTCGAAGCCGCTACACTGTTTTGGATGCCCTCCTCTGGCCAACTTTTAAGAGATGAGGAGCGGGAGCCGAGTTCTCCCGCAATGCCAGGGGAAGGCATCTGCGAAGTCAAATTTAAAAATAGGAGAACAAATGCAGTCCGCCTCTTACCGAACGGCTTCCAGGAAA
>QNUZ01000126.1 GCA_004347865.1 Archaeoglobi archaeon
CTGGGATTTAACCAGCACTTCAGCGAGGAATGGCTAAGAGAAGAGCTCAGGAAGAGGGGGCTGAGTTGCGAGGTTGTGAGAATTAATGTTGAGGAGAAATGCGGGCTTTGCAGTTCGAGAAAGATTATTGAGAGCATTCTTGAAAAATACAGGGGTGAAAGAAGATGCTGATAATGCTTCCCGGTCCGATTCAGCTTCATGAGCGGGTAATTAAGGCGATGTGCAGGCAGATAATAGGCCACCGCTCGGCTGAGTTTGGGGAAATCCTGAAGTTTTGCGGAGAGGCGATGAAGGAGGTTTTTGGTACAAGGAATGATGTGTACTTCATAACTGGCTCGGGAACGGCGGGGGTTGAAGCCGGAATTGCCTCTTTCAGCAAGGTGGGAAAGTTCGTCACCCTTGAAAACGGAAAGTTCGGGGAAAGATTGGGGGAAATTGCGGAAAGATACGCAGAGGTTGAAAGGTTAAGCTTCGAGTGGGGGAAGCCTATAGATCTGGAGAAGCTCAAAGAAGCACTTGAAAGAGGGGCCAGGGCGGTGGCATTCGTTCACAACGAGACCTCAACGGGAATGCTGAACCCTGCGGAGGAGATCGCTAGGATTGCGAAAAAGTACGGTGCATTGACGATAATGGATGCAATAACCTCCGCTGGGGGAGATTATGTAAAGATGGACGAGTGGGGTATCGATGTTGCGGTGGTCGGAACCCAGAAATGCCTTGGAGCCCCTCCGGGGCTTGCGGCAGTTGCCGTTAGCGAAAGGGCCTGGGAGTTCTACAATCCGAAGTGTCCGCTGTATCTGGATTTGAAGGCGTACAAGAAGAAGCTTCCAGAACTTCAAACCCCATACACTCCGGCGGTAACGCTTTTCTTTGCCCTGGAAGAGGCCCTGAAGATGATAAGGGAGGAGGGAATGGAGAACAGGATTAGAAGGCACAGAAAGCTCAGCAGGGCCGTCAGGGCCTGGGCAGTAAATGCCGGGCTAAGCCTTTTCCCGCAGCCTGACAAGTACTCGGATTACTCCAACACAGTTACCGCGATAAACATTCCAAGCGGAATCACGGAAAAGGAACTGAGAGATGC
>QNUZ01000127.1 GCA_004347865.1 Archaeoglobi archaeon
CTCCAGATGCTCTATTACTAGCTTTGGAGCCATGCCTAGACAGTATGAAATCTCGCTGATGTAACATGGCTTCTTTGCAAGCAGTTCCAGTATTCTCCTCCTGCTTTCGTTACCTATCGCGTCTAGCACGTTCATTCAATCACCGTTACTAACTAACAGTTAGTGAGTTCTACTATATAAACTTTTCGGTTGAACTACAATAAAGCGATGCCCTGAAAATCTTAAATATGATCATGCAAACTTAAAGTATAATGTCAGAAAAGAGGGAGGATCTAGAGCTGGAGCTTGACAGGCAGAAAAAGAGAAGGAAAAGTCTGACCTCCTCCCCGCCCTGAAGGGCGAGGGTTCCGCCGATGGAAGGCTTCCGAAGCACATAAGGGCTGCGAACAGCCGACCGATGAGAGCCTTAGAAGCAATAGTCTCCCGGCTTTAGCCGCGGAGAGTCAACCTTGGCAATCCAACCGCTCCGGTTAAATTATGGTCAATTCAAAGAAATGGCCGGCAATCATAGCCTTGACAAAACAAAGAAGAGTGCAGATGCAATAACAAGTGTCAGAACCGCATAAAAAGGCAGGTTGAAGTTGCTCGGTACAGTGTTCTCCGCTCCGTAATTATACGACGGACTTGGAATCGCCGAACTGTCCCCAGCGTGGGGACAGACTTTTATCGTATCTTCGGATTCATTTCCCTGAATCTCGGGAATAATGTAGGTTCTCTCACTGATGAGATTTCCGTCAAAGCCGAATTTTCCAAGCCAGATGCAGTTTCCGCTACATGCGCTGGAGACCAGAAGATATCCGTCCTTTGTTTCGGCCATTCTGACCAATCCATATATTAGAGGAAAGATAAAAAAATCGGATCTCGGAGCTAAAATTGTCTCATTCCCCCTCATAATCCACACGTAATTCCCAGTTCCGTTTGCTGAAAGACCGGCAATCGCAGTTTTCCCGTCATCCAGCACAGACCAGGCAGAAGTTGCACGGCCCTTTTCAATGTAAAAAAGGGCGTCCTGGCTTCCGCTGTGGTTAAGCCTGATTACGAATGCCTTTGCTACCGGCGAGGAGGCGTTAGCGCAGGAACCGCAGCCCCAGCTTTCACCGACAACTGTGTATCCGCCCGCAGTCTCTGCAGCGTCCCATGCGCAATCCTGAAAGCCGAGATCGAAGAACCCCTTCCACTCAACTCTGCCCTGAGCGTCGAGCTTGATAACAAGAACGTCGTAATTCAGATTGGTTAAGGAATCGCTAACCGCTCCCACCGCAATTACCCCTCCATCGCCCGTTCTCCTTAGCATTTTTATGCTGTCGTATTCCCCGAAATCAAAGACCCTTCTCCACAACTCGTTTCCGTTCCCGTCGAACTTCACAATCCAGGTGTCCTTAGTTTTACACCCGCTGCAGGAAGCTACTGTCATTGCAGCCAAAAATCCGCTACCGTCAGGAAGAACTGCGGTTACACCGTCATCTGCCTGGTTTTCGGCTCCGTAGATCCTTTCCCAGATGATTTTCCCATCCTCATCAACCTTTGCAACCCAGGCATTGTGGGGACCGCAGCCAGACACGCCCCCCAGCGCATAACCGCCCTGAACTTTCTCGACGGTCCAGATGGCCGAAGAGCAGTCCTCTGCGTAAGTTCTGTTCCAGACCTCATTCCCCTGGAGATCCACCTTAAGAAGGAAGGCCCTTTCTCCAGCATTGTCAACAACCATACCACCGATCAGAGATCCGTCATCCAAAGCAGCTACTGAAAATGGGATTACCTTTGCCTGAACTGGAGAGATCAAGAGGAGGACAGCAATTCCGGAAAGAAGTGTTAAAAATTTTCTTTTAGCGCAATTGCTCATAAGAAACCTAGGTGTAGATGAGGGAATACCTTCTCCCCACTTCTCCTAGGGCCGAGAAAAGCCACTTGACGAACTCGAGAACCGTGTTCGTCGTCTCGTTCCCGACCCCCCTGTTGTAGCAGTAGTATCCCGGCTGGATGCACTGATAACCCATGTTCCAGAGGAAGGCAAGACCCTTTGTACCGTTCCAGTCACCGAATAGGGCTGTAGCGTTCATCGCGGTCTTTTGCCAAACCTGAACGCTGTATCTCATCGTACTTGTGTTGTTGTAGACGTAGTACACATGATCAGCAACGAAGTCTCCGAAGTAGTGAAGAAATCCGAATACGTTGATCATGTCCTCGGTCGTTTTGTTTGCTATCGTCTCGTTAATGGCGATAGATTTTAGTATGGTCGTAAAGAAGAGGCTCAGCCCCTGAACGAACATCATTATGTATTCCGCCACCATCCAGGCGTCAATAGCCATCTCTGACCACCTACGGAGGGAAATAAACGGTTGGAACCAGCCTCAATGCATCCTGGACTAGAAGCACGAGGTTTTTAATTGCGCCCCAGAAGTTCTGAACGAAATCGGGATTGTTGTAAACCCTCTCGGTCATTGCCCTGAGAATGAAGGCAGTTCCATTTCTGCCGAGCGCATCCCCCAGCATCGTTGTCCCGTTACCCGCAGCAACAGCTACAACGTCCCTGAACGAATTCGTGAGGGTCTGATTGTAGTTTATGCTCCATATAAATCCATAGGGGTCAAATAGCATCTTCCTCAACCACGTGAACATCGCGGTTGCGTTGTACCATATCTCCCAGAAGCTCTGGTAATCCCCCCTTCCAGAAACCACCGCACTCTCGTTTCGCCCAACGTAGAACAGATACAGGAAGAATTCCTTCAGGAAGCGGAAAAGTGATGAAAGGCCCTGAAGGGCCACATCACCGAACTGGGAGAACGTCGGCATACCATCACAGCATTTCGAAGGCCTTCGACACGTAAACTACAAGATCCTTCAAAGCGCGCATGAAGTCGACGGTCATGTTAACCGCCAGAGGTTTGTTCGACGTCAGGTTCAGGTTTGCATACTTTGCTATGTACGCCATTCCGCTGTTCGCGGTGAAGTTGCCGAAAAAGTTTGTGTGGTTGACGGACAGCTCCCTGATTGTGTCATTAAAGGCCGAAAGAAGGGTCTGATTCTGCGACGTGACCCCCATTACTGCGGCCAGAAACTTGGTAATCCACATCCCTATGGACATCCAGCCGTATATGAAATCGGGATGCGAGGGAGGGAGGACGTTCACTATGGGTTCTATAAGGCCGTAAATCATGATGAACGAATCCTGGATTGGCCTAAGTATCCCCCGAACTACGAAGTCTGATATAGTCGCTATTGGCATTCTTTCACCCGCCCAAAAAGCCCGGAGCCCAGATCTTGTCGGAATTCCATTTTCCCAAAATCCCCACTAATCCCAAATCTCGATTTCCGAAACACCACCCCCGATGATCCACATTGGCTATCATCAATATCCTCAAAATTCCAAACGGATGGAGTGATGATGTTGACCATCAAATACGAATTTATCTAACTTAATAAAAACTTTTCCCAATGTTCAGCGAGTGTAAATGGGAGAGCTACGCCACCTTTAAAGGTGAGGCTTTACGCCCCTCTCCCTCATCCGCCGGTCCGGGAGATCTGTCACGCAGATCTCTCTAACCTGCGGGCCATACTGATGCAGAGTTCCTAGCTTGGGCAACATGCCCCAGACCCGCAGTAGTTTTCTGAAGCGTTCCTCCCAACGCCAGAACGAACGACCTGACCTCCTCCCCGCCCTGAAGGGCGAGGGTTCCCCGAGGTCTCAGGGGTTACACCCCCTTGCGGGTGCTACTCTGCTATGCTCTACGATGAAGGACAAAGGCTTTTTAATTGTCAAGATCATCGACTGAACGTTCGGATACCATGGCTCGAACCGGGGAACTTCCCAAGTTCTTAAGAAAAATTTATTAAAGAAATGATCCACATAATCCCATGAGAAAGGTTCTGCCTGAAAGGGGTCTGGGAAGAGAAGAGATACTGCAGAAGCTGAAAGATTACAGCGCAGGGGGTTACGAAGCAGTTTCTCCCTAGCGTAAGTTTATTAACTTGAATTACTTAAATACCCAGCTGCCTGAGAAGCTCTACACAACTGGTGAAGTTGCGAAGATATTCGGCGTTTCTTACGTTGCTGTGAAGAATTTGGCTTACTCGGGGAAGATTGGAAGAGGATAGGGATGTCATAGCCGTGAAGAACTTGCTCCGCAGGTACAGATGGATGTGGGCTTCTTCCGTTCACCCCTAAGGTCCTCCCATGAAAAGAGGAGGGAAGGGATGAAAGTTAATGCTAGACCAGAACGGATGTCGATCCATTCAGCGGAAGGGTTCTTTACGATAGCATTCGAGCCCGGCGTGGAAGAATTGCGCAGCGTGGCTTTCGAAGCTATGAAGATGTTTGCATTCAAGAACATGCTCGACTTCACCGAATTTCCCAGCATGATAAAGATGGAGAAGACCTCGTTGACATCGCAGTTTCCCTCATGCACGATGAGGAGGTCCCGGGAACCTTCACATTCGGAGGTACTGAAAGCGTTTTCCTAGCAGTTAAGGCTGCGAGGGATAACTTTCTGCTTAAAAAAGGATCGATCACAACACCGGAGATCGTAATGCCAATCACCGGGCATCCCTGCTACGACAAGGCTGCAGAGTACATGGGGCTAAAGGTGAGGAAAGTAAGGGTTGACGAAGAAAGCTTCACAGCAGACATTGATGCTATAAACGAGGCAATAACAGAGAACACAGCCATGATCGTGGGTTCAACACCGAACTGGCCGCTAGAAACTATAGATCCGATAAAGGATCTTTCGGAGATCGCACTGGACAAGAACATCTGGCTACACGTTGATGCATGTGTCGGAGGCTTCGTTTTACCATTCATGAGGAAAGAGGGGAAAAAATCCCGGATTTCGACTTCAGGATAGAAGGTGTTAGCTCGATCTCAACGGATCCGCACAAATATGCCTACACACCTATCGGGGCCTCGATCGTTCTCTTCAGGAAGAAATCGTACAAGCTGCTTTCGCAGTTCGCAAATCTGAAGTGGCTGGGGTACCCGATAATAAATCCCGCGGTGCTGTCTTCGCGCTCTGAAGCTCTGCTAGCTGCAGCCTGGGCTGTTGTGCATTTCCTAGGAGAGAAGGGTTACAGAGAGCTCGCAAAGAAGATAATTCGCGCGAAAAGCAGGATAGTCAAAGGGTTCGCGGATTCTGGCTACAGGACGCTTGGAGAGCCTTCTGTGATAGCAGCATTCACATCTGAAGAAGTGAACCTATTCCGGCTGAGCGATGAAATGGCGAAAAAGGGCTGGATAATACAGCCCCAGAAGGGGATACAGAACATGAAAATACCGCCCTCCCTGCACCTCACCATAAACCCCGATACACGATGAAACCGTTGATGCAATGATTGAAGATCTCAAAGCCTGCACAGAAGCCGTTAAGAAAATGCCGCCCAGCGAAACGGAAAGGATTCTGGAAACTTTCGGACTGATCGGCATGCTGGCTCCGGGTGAGATGGATATTGCAACAATGGGAAAGCTGTTTTCCGAGATGGAAAGAGCAATGGGTCAGTATGGGCCGAAGATCATGCAGGTTCTAGGACTCGAGGAAGGATTCCCGAAGGAGATGGGAATGATCTTCCAGCTCCTCGCATCCCTGTCGCCCGAAGTTGCGGAGCTGCTATCGAGCTTCATAGTCATAGAGATGTTCCACAGAGGGACATAGGACATTTTAGATTAAATTTTTTAAAATAAAATGCTATTTTAAAATAGGTCCCACGTCAGGATATCCCTGCCTCTGCCCTGTCCCAGCGAGCTTCTGCAGCCTTTTCGGATTTAGGAGTAAATCCACCGCATTTCTGACGTGTTCCCTTATCCTGTTCTCCGCAACCTCCAGCAATTTCTTCTCATCATCAGCTTCATCTTCGTGAACCGTTACATCTATCACGTGCTTCCCCGTCAGAATTTGAACAGTTATGAGCCCAACGCTCATTGCAAGATAGCTAACGAGATCCTTCTGCGTCCTTCCAACCCATCCCAGTGTGATCACTATATCGCAGCCGCTATCCAGCAGTTTCTTAGCAGCAACTGGTAAATCCTTTATTCCGGGCACAGTGTAGCGCTCGTACTTCAGCCCCGAAAGCTTTCTCAGCTCGTCTATTGCGATCCTTCCCATGTCAATTCTGGCGAATGTCGTGTCAGCTATTCCGACCTTCATGGCTGCAATTCCCTTCTGGCAAAATCAAGTGCAGGTTTTATCAGGTTCTTCCTGAGCAGGATGTCCTCTACCGCCGCCAGCGTTGCCATCACCTCGAACTTCCCGATGTTGCCCATCGTCGCAATCCTGAAAATCTTCCCCTTCACTTTATCCTGCCCGCCGCTGAACACGATCCCGTACTCCTTCCTTACAGCATCTCTCAGTTCCTTTTCCGTGATTCCGCTTGGAATGTTTATCGCGGTAACCGTGTTGGAGTAATCCGAGTACTTATCAGGCTGCGGGAAAAGGCTTAGCCCGGCATTTACTGCCCAGGCCCTGACGGTCCTGCTGAGCTTTCTGTGCCTCCTAATCCTGTTCTCCATTCCCTCCTCCCTTATCATCTTCAGGGCCTCTTCTAGGGCAAAGAAAAGCGTTACCGCCGGAGTGTAAGGGGTTTGAAGCTCCGGAAGCTTCTTCTTGTACGCCTTCAAATCCAGATACAGCGGGCACTTCGGGTTGTAGAACTCCCAGGCCCTCTCGCTAACGGCAACTGCCGCAAGCCCGGGCGGGGCTCCAAGGCATTTCTGGGTTCCGACAACCGCAACATCGATACCCCACTCGTCCATCTTTACATAATCTCCTCCAGCGGAGGTTATCGCATCCATTATCGTCAATGCATCGTACTTTTTCGCAATCCTAGCGATCTCCTCTGCAGGGTTCAGCATTCCAGTTGAGGTCTCGTTGTGAACGAATGCCACCGCCCTGGCCCCTCTTTCAAGTGCTTCTTTGAGCTTCTCCAGATCTATAGGCTTCCCCCACTCGAAGCTTAACCTTTCAACCTCCGCATATCTTTCCGCAATTTCCCCCAATCTTTCCCCGAACTTTCCGTTTTCAAGAGTGACGAACTTTCCCACCCCGCTGAAAGAGGCGATTCCGGCTTCAACCCCCGCCGTTCCCGAGCCAGTTATGAAGTACACATCATTCCTTGTACCAAAAAC
>QNUZ01000128.1 GCA_004347865.1 Archaeoglobi archaeon
AAGAGCAAGGATGCCAAGATGGAAGTGGTCGAGCGTGTCGGGCAGCTTTATCAGATGGTGTTGGTTCCATCTAGAACCGGGTTCAAGGAAATTTTGCTAGGGCACCCCACTTACGGAGCAGGAATCAACTTCGATAGAGAAGTTTACGATAGGCTAAGGGGGGAGGAAGAGATAGCTACGAAGCTGTCTCCTTTGAAGATAAGGGAAAAATATCTGAAGGGCACCGATTATGTTGAAACCAAAAATCTCCTTGACTCTTTTCTAAACACTCCGGGCGAAACAAGAATAGCTTCCGTGGAGGTGCTGAGGGAGTGCATAAGGGAAGGGGTAAAAGAGGGGCTCTTCGGCCTCGGGTATTTGGAAAACGGGAAGCCCAAGGTTCAACGCTTCAAAGAAGAGGTATCGCCAGAGCTTGTTGAGGGTGAGGTAATCATAAGTGCCAAGCTTTGTAGGCCGGAGGGGGTACCAAAGCAGGAATTTCAGGAGATCATGAAAAGAGTTGAGAGAATTGCAACGCCTCAGGAGCTTATCAGTATAAGGGAAGAAGTGGAACACAGGCTTTCTCCCGAGCAAATGGAAAGGTTCCGAGAAGAAATCGAAAAGGTAAGAGGGAAACTGGCGGTTTCGGCGGAGGCTGGCAAGTGTAAATATGTCGAACTCCAGCTGGAGGTGCCCCCTGGAAGGCTGTCTGATGTTGCCAGAATGGTTGCCTATCTCAAAAGCAAATTCAGTACCGTGGATCTGAAGCTGGAACTAGTTGCGAAGGAGGGCGAAATACCGGAAAAAGAATATGAAGAGAAAATCCGGGAAGCACTTCAGCAGGCAGGCGTTAGAATAAAGAAGGAAATTAAAAACTAAGAACCTAGCGCTTTCGGCAGCTTTTTAGAAGCCGGCGGACAACATCCTGAGGGCATGAGCGACCGCGTGGACGTGGGCATCCCGGGCGTGAACGAGATACTGCAGGGAGGGATACCCCGGAGGAACATCGTCCTGCTCTCCGGGGGTCCGGGCACCGGCAAGTCCATCTTCGGCCAGCAGTTTCTTTACGCAGGCTTCAGGCTGAAGGAGCC
>QNUZ01000129.1 GCA_004347865.1 Archaeoglobi archaeon
TAAAGACATAATGCCAGAAAATGGTACGGGCATAATAACCGCCAGGGATAAGTTTGTAATAGACTTGGAGAAGAATAGATTAATTGAGCGTATTCGCTCATTCAAAGAGAGTAAATTGTCAGATGACGATCTTCACGAGAAGTTTAAAATAACAAAAAAGAAAGGTTGGAGTATAAGAAAGACTTGGAATATGCTACAAGAGATCGGAGATTTATCGGAGTTCACTCGGGAGTGTTTATACAGACCTTTTGATGTCCGCTGGATCTTCTATCACCCAGCTGTTGTTGAAAGCCTCCGCCTTGAGGTCATGCGCCACATGCTCGCGGGGGAGAACCTGGGACTGATTACAACCAGACAAACAAAAGAGGAATTCAGTGCTTTAATCACTGACAAAATAATAGATCATAAATCAGTTGCCATTTATGACATTTGTTCCCTCTTCCCCCTCTACCTTTATAACGAAGGTAAGCCTCACCCAACTGGAAAAATCTACATGCTCGCGGGGGAGAACCTAGGACTGATTACAACCAGACAAATCTCAGGCGAGAGATTTGAACACGCGTTTTGCACCGATAGAATTATTGAATGCTCTGCTATTTCCAACAAAACAAAGGAAGGCAATTACCTCTTCCCCCTCTACCTCTATTTCAACTACATGAACAACAATAATAACGAGGGCAAGCCTCTGGAAAAATCCACTAATCTGAACCCTGAGTTTCTGAAATTGGTCGCAGAGAGGACCGGCCGCGAGCGTTCACCAGAGGCCGTTTTCTACTACATCTATGGCATTCTCTATACCCCCGCTTATCGTCAACGCTATGCTGAGTTCCTCAAATACGACTTTCCGCGGATTCCGGTTTTTCCGGCCGAGGCCTTTGAGAAGATAAGCCAGCTCGGCTCAGACCTTGTTGAATTGCACCTTATGAAGCGCAAGTTAGAATCGCGGGTGAGCTATCCCATTCCTGGCGAAAACATTGTGCGCAAAATAGACTATAACGAATCAGAGAAGCGGGTCTGGATCAACGACAAACAATACTTTGAAGGGGTGGAACCGTCTGCGTGGGA
>QNUZ01000013.1 GCA_004347865.1 Archaeoglobi archaeon
CGTTGTTCTCGTTCACGTCAACAGCTACTGCTTTCCCATCCATCGCCACTTCAACGACCTTGGAGAAGACGACCTTCAGGTAGAAATCTTCACTTTTAACTAGCCTTAAGCCTCTTGAAGCTGGTTATCCCCTTTGCACAGGCATGATCAAGCAGCTGATCCAGTATTTCCCTATACGTCGAGAAAAGGCCCTCCGGAATTGATCCATTCAGCCTGAAGCTTGCGGTGAGCTTAACGGTCTCTAACGGCATTCTTTACTGCCTCCACGAGTTCTCTCATCTGCCGAGCTTACTCTAGCATAAATCGCGACCCTGCCTTTTGGTGCTTTCTCGCCGAGGAGCCTCTTAATCTCGCTCTCAGGATACCTGTATTTACCGCCGGGCGTTTTAATGTGGTCTTCCCCGAGTAAGCCCACTTCTTCACAGCAACGTAAGATACACCGAATATCTTAGCAACTTCACCGGTCGTGTAGAGCTTCTAAGGCATCTGAGTTATTTTAGTAATTCAAGTTAATAAACTTACGCTAGGGAGAAACTGCTTCATAACCCCTGAAGAGTGGGAGAACCGGTATAGAAGGTTCGTGAGAAGATTTGTGGAAATTTAAATCGGTTTGGCCCCATTCCGCTGAAAATAGTTGAAATAGGAATTGGGATAAAAATTATAAAATGCTGGAGCATTTTTAGGGAAAATGGAGCAAAAAGAAATCGCCATCTTCGGCCCATCAAAAAGGTTTCTTTCCGGCGTTAGCTACTACACTATCCGCCTATCAAATGCTCTCTCAGAATTCTTCAAAGTAAAGGCTGTTCTCTTTAGGAGAATGCTTCCGAAAAGGCTTTTTCCTGGCTGGAAAAGAGTTGGCGAAGAGCTGACTAAGCTTGAATTTAACGGAAATGTGAAAGTTTACGAGATTCTGGACTGGTACAATCCGATATCCTGGCTTAAGGCTTACAGAATTGCAAGGAAATGCGACGCGGTAATCTTTGAATGGTGGACCTCGAGTGTGGCCCACATGTACCTCGCAATTGCCCTTCTGAACAGAAAAGGGATTCCGATAATCTTGGAGTTTCATGAGGTCGTGGACCCGCTTGAAAATGCCATACTGCCGATAAGGCTGTACTCGAGGGTTATGGGAAAGCTGATAAGAAGCTTTGCTTCGCACTACGTGGCCCATTCGGAGGCTGACAGGGATGCGATTTCAAAGATTTACAAAATCCCGAAGGAGAAAATCTCAGTCATACCGCATGGCCTTTACGACCACTACGAAAGGGTCGAGAATGCTAAAGCTATTCTTGGGATAAAGGAGAATTTCGTGATCTTATTTTTCGGCTTGATTCGCCCATATAAGGGATTGAGGTATTTAATAGATGCCTTCGAGGCGTTGCCAGAGGAGATTGCGGAGAATTCAAGACTTCTTATCGTTGGCGAGGTTTGGGAAGATAGGGAATCCCTGAGGCTTGCGATGAGTTCAAGGCGGAGGGAAAAGATCACGATCGTCAACAGATATGTTCCGGACAGCGAGGTTTCCCTTTATTTTTCCGCAAGCGATGTGCTTGTCTTGCCCTACACAAGAGCATCGCAAAGCGGGGTTGCACACATAGGGATGCACTTTGGGATCCCGATAATTGCAACGGAGGTTGGAGGGTTAAGGGAATCCCTTTCAGAGTACTCAGGATCCATTTTCGTTGATGCAAACGCAGGGAGCATAGCCGAAGCCCTTGGAAGAGTATACAGCGAAAGAAGAAAATTTGAGGCCCCTGAAAGGCTGAAATGGAAGAATATTGCTGAAGAATGGATTAAAGTGATCGAGGACAGAATTGCCGAAAAGAATAAAGCATAAAAGTCCGGGCCTGGAGATACTTTGTGGATGATGATCTGCACTCTGGTCCACGGTGCGGAGTCGTTTCACTCTGGGTCGATTTCAAGGCTTATTGAAAGGTTGAAGGATTTTGGAAAGGTAAGGCTTTTCGTCACCGGAACCATGGCCAGAACAGCTTCGATCGACAGGGATTTTTCCGTTGAAGTTTTTCAGGGGCAGCCGTCGGAACTTTTAAGGCAGAATGAAAGTGATTTTGATGTCTTTTTGATTGCAAGCCACTCAAAGAGCCCTGAAAGCGGATATTCCTTTGGAAAAATCGTTTTTAGGAGGAGCGGCGTGAAAAAGCCCGTTTTGCAGTTCGAACTGTCAAACGAGACTGCAGTTCTTTGGAACTGCAGTTCGCATCCAATTGCTGAAAGCGTTGGCTTCAGAATCGTGCATCCGAAGATCGGAGAATTTACGTGGAGGGAAGGAAAAAAGGAATTCCGAAGGGTTTCTGCTGCGGAAGCGGGAGAGCTTCTTTTGATCGACGGAATAGTTGTGGGCAGGGTTAAGGATCACGAAGTCATCATCGTTGCTGAGGACGGAGAAATCAAGGATCTGGTCGGAGTTGAAGTGAAAAAGCACGGTTTGGAGAAGCTTAAAAGGAAGAAACCGCAGATAGAGCTTGAAAAAGTTAAGATATGCACGCTGAAGGGTTTTAAAGTGGTTGAAGGGAGTGTAAAGCGGAGCAGGGGCCTTGGAGTTGCATTTATCGATCATTGCGGCGACGAAATTTACGATTTTGCGGGAAAATGCGGTGCTGCGGTGTGCGTTGGTGACGACACAACTGCAATATCCGCCGAGATACTTTTCAGATTCGATACGCCGGTTTTGGGCATAGTTGACGGTGACGGGGATTTTCTCTTGAGACCTGCGAGCATCCATCCTGAGTCAGAGGTTTTTGTCACCAAGCACGACGATCTAGCAGGGGAGATAGTATTCAGGGAAGTCTTCAGATGCAGAAACTTGCTGGCTGAGGATTTTGGCGAGGTGAAGAGAAAAACTGAGGAAATCTTGCGGATAAATTCGCTTCTCGTGGCAAAAAGATCGCTCGCAGATTACACCTGAATCTCTTTTGATAGCTCCAAAAGCGCCCTCCATCTTCTGTACTTTTGCGACACGTCTTCTTTGGGCAGGAATTCCTGCGAGAAATCTGCGCAGATTCTCTTCCACTTTCCGAGCGCTCTTCCTGCAACGAGGTAGGAGCCATAGAGCGAGCCAGATAGAACGGAACTCCTTCTTACTTTCAGCTTTGTCGCATCCGCGATTCGCTGCAGCAAAAAGTCGTTTGAGCTCATTTCTCCGTCGCATTTTATCACATCGATCTTTTCCACCTTTTTCATCAATTCCACAATCTCCGTAATTCTGAATGCCACGGCTTCAAGCAGCGCTTTCACCAGATCTTCTCTCTGCATGCTGTTCGTGAGGCCATAGAGAAGCCCGGGAACTGAGACGTAGTGCGGGGTTGAGAGACCGACAAAGGAAGGAATGAGATACAGATCGGTCTTCGAGGCAAATGCCATTTCAGAAGTCTTTTTAACATCTTCCACTATTCCAAGTTCTTTGAAAAGGTCCACCGCGGAACCGCTGTAGTAGAGCATTCCCTCAAGCATGTACCTTCTCTCCCCCTTCAGCTTCCAGGCAATTAGCGGCAGAAGCTTCGGGAAAACTTCCGCTTCCTCGCCAACGTTCAGATCCACGAAGCTGCCAGTCCCGTTTGTCACCTTTATCTCTCCCCTGTCCCAGCATCCAAGGGAGTAGAGCGAGGATGACTGATCGGCTATCACCCCAGTTATTGGCACCCCTCGGTATTCACCAAAAACTGCGTCGCTTTCAAGAACATCCGGGAGCATTTCCTCGTCAATGTCCGTGATCTCCATTATCGTCTCGCTCCACCTTAGATTGAACGGGTCAAAGAGTGCAGTTGCTCCGGCGTTTGAGTAATCCGTTAAGTGCTCTCCGCATAGCTTGTATATGAGCCAGCTGTCAATGGTTCCGGCCCTCAGTCTGAAGTCCCCGGGCCTCTTTATCTGATCTAAAAGCCATCGAAGCTTTACGCTTGAATGCGTTGGAATGAAGGAAAAGTCCGCAACAGACATCAGCCATTTCGCAGCCCTTTTTTTCTTGATAGCTGGTAATATCGCGGCGCTCTTCTGAACTATTTTGCCCAGAACTTTTCCAATTCTTATCCTGAAGTCTCTGTTCAGGCGGGATGCAACCTCAAGCGCCCTCGAATCCTGCCAGCCAAGGGCTGGAAAAACTGCACTCTTAGTCTTATCATCCCAGAGGACAACTGTGGTTCTCTGGTTCGTGATTCCTATCGCTTCGATCTTGTATCTCTCAATTGCGTAATCCAAAAGCATCTTTGCTTTCCTTGCAAGATCCTCCACGTCGATCTCCACCCATCCCGGATAGGGGGATCGCTTCAATATTGGCTCCCTTTTTATTTCCAGAAGCTTTTCATCGCAGACAGCGAGCTTTATGCTCGTTGTTCCGGCATCGATGACCGCGATCATCACAACACCTCAAGTAGCAGTTCAGCAAGATCCTTTCCTCTAAGCGCAGCACTACATGCCGGGCATGCGGTCACGACTTCGAACTCCAGCTGCTTTCGCCTCCTTTCCGCGATTTTTTCCGCATTCTCGGGATATAGCAGCCTGTAAACCCCCCCGTATCCGCAGCAGGCAGTTTGCTTTTTGCTGAATGCTGGCTCAGCTATCTCCAAACTGCATGCCTTCAGAAAATCCCTCGGCTCTTCGACAAGGCACAGTTTTCTGGCCATCAGGCAGGGGTCGTGGTAGGAAACAGTCCCTCCAATTTTTAAAGGCCTAAGTACGGTGAGCAAATGCTCGGCACGAATTCCAAGCTCCCTCATTACGGAGACGCAGTGCGGGCAGCTGCTTATCACCCTCTCATAGCCCGAAGCGACCTTTTTCAGCCTTGAGAAGTACTCCATGTATCTTTTATCGCCTATCTCGTAATAAGGCATCCCGCAGCAGACGATTTCCGAGGTGAGGGCGAAATCAATGCCGAGCTTCTCCAAGCATTCAACGTTTTTCTCAAAAAGACCGAATTCGAAGGTTCTGCATCCTGGAAAGTACAGAATTCTGCCATCCCTTTCTTCGGTTCTCTTCGATATCTTTTTCAGCCATCCATCTATTTTATCACCATATTTTCCGTTCCGTAGCTTCCTTAGGCTGTCGTTTACGCTTATCTCCATTCTGCAGTTCTCCTTACAGGCGTCGCATGGAAGGCAGTGGTAGATCGCCTCATTCCCACCAAAGTATGCAATCCTGGACTTCACAGACGGTGATACCGTCAGCCTTCTCTCAGCGTCGAAAACAGGACAGGCGTAGAGGCACATGTTCGGGCAGAGCATACATTTCGCAATTTCATCTCCGCTTCCGAGCTTCGGAATCACCTTTGCAAGTCTGAGCTTTGTCTTCATGTCAGTCTGGCTGAGGATTCGCATTATGAGCTTCGGGTTCATTGCAGAACACCCCTGTTCATTATGTTGTTTCTGTCAATAAGGAATTTCAGTTCCTTCAGCAGCGGCAGAAAGCTTCCGAATTCCTCGCCCATCCAGGCCCTTCTAAGCCTTCCTATTCCATGATGGTGCGTCGTGTTGCCGCCGTTTTCCAGCGAGGCCTTAATGGCCCTCTTCCACACTTCTGAGTAGTATCCTTCTGCGTTCGCTGGAAAGCCCGCAAAGGTGAAGTAGAAGCATAGCCCGCTTTCGTAGAAATGCGAAGCATGCGCTGAAGCCGTAACGGTTCCCTCAACCCTCCTTATGGCTTCGATTACCGCTCTGTATAACTTCGCCGCTGGTTTCCAGAAGCATGAAACCTCTATGGTATCAAAGACGAAGCCTAGAACGCCTATCTTCGAGATATCTGAAACATCGAACCTCTTTTCGAGCCATATGTCGGTGTATCCTTCCACCTCTTTGCCCTTTGAAATGCTCCTCGCAATCATCCCGCTTTCCTTGGCTCCGTTGCCCTCGAAGATGGCGATCATGCTGAAAGCCTCACTGTCGAAGTATCGGAGCGTCTCCTCATCGTCGAAAACCCTCATCAGCGCTGGTTTTAAGGATAAAAACCTTTTTGCATCCTCTAAGGCTGACTCAATGCTGTCGTATTCGAATGAAAGCTTAACGCTTTCTTTTGGCAGCTCAAAGAACTTCATAGTCACCTCTGCAATCACACCGAATAAACCCTCGCTGCCGACAAAAAGCCTCTTTAAATCGACTCCGGCCCTTCTGGGCGTTTTTCTTTCTTCCAGAATTTCACCGTTCGGCAGCACGGCCTTCAGCGATACTATTAAATCCTCTATATTGCCGTATCCGGTCGAAAACTGTCCGCTTGAGGCTGTTGCAACCCATCCGCCTACAGTTGAGCAGTACAAGCTTTGAGGAATATGCCTCAGGCTGTAACCCCTGTGGTTCAGGATCTTCTCCAGTCTTCCCCCCACGACGCCGGCTCCGCAGGTTACGGTTCTGTTCTCCTCCTCGATTTCAATCCAGTCCAGCCCGAGAGTGGACAAAGCAATGCCCCCTTCGTAAGGTGTTGCAGAATCTATGACTCCGCTTGCACCTCCAAAAACGTATACGGGAATTCTAAGGGCGTTTGCAATCTTTAAGACCTCTGAGACTTCCTCAATGCTCTTCGGGAAAACAACGACTTCCGGAAGCGCTGGAGTCTTTTTTTCGATAAGCTTTAATTGGTGTAGGGGATTGAAATCCTTGCAGTGTGCGATAAGATCTTCGTAATCCGTAGAAAAGGCTATTCCAGCACTTTTAAGCTCTTCAAGAACTCTGCTCATCGTCCTTGTTTTTTCAAGATAATTAATAAGCTTTCCGATTCAGTCTGCGGATTACGAAATGAAGGAGCAAAAGCACCGAGCTTGCCAAAAGCGCCCAGTAACCGAGGAGGTATTCGGGAGAATGCATCTTCGAAAAGCTGAGGAAAAGAAATAGCAGGAGAAGCAAGATCCCGGCCAAAAGACCGAATTTAGGTTTATTAAAGCTGAGAAGGGTGAAAATGAAAGTAAGGGTCAGTAAGGCAAGGCTGTAGGCGTTTGTTTCTGCCAGCTCGAGCAAACGAATTTCCCTGAATTCAATTTCCATAATCGGGACGAAAAAAGTTGAAAGAAGTAGAATGAGGGCGAGAAGCGGGAGAATTCTGGACATCATTCCAAACTCTTCCCGAGAGAGCGCAAGAATTCTTTCAGACACATGTTGAAGGCCTTAGGATTTTCGATCATCACCATGTGCCCGGCACTCTCTACAACCCTCATTTCCGCTCCAAAAGCCTTGAAGAATTCGGAGTACTTTGGGGGAGTCAGAAGATCATGTTCTCCAACGATTGCAATTACGGGAACATCGAATTTTATCTTTCCGGATCGGAAATCATTGAGAAGATCGAACTCGTTGCAGAGCGTGAGGTCTTCCAGCAGAATTCCAGCTCTTTCCTTAAAGAGCTTTCCAAAATGCTCTATGAACTCCTTCCTGTGAAAGGCCATATCTGCCATGAATTTAGCCGTTTCAGTGGGATTCTCCTTCAACCCCTCAAGCGCTTTTGGCAGTACGCGAAGCCTGGCTCCAGTCCCGACGAGAACTAGCGCTTCCGCAGTCTTCCTGTGGTTCAGATACACCTTCTGCGCAACTGCACCACCGAGACTGTGGCCTACTATAATCCCGCTGCCCGAAATTCTGCTCACGAGCTTGGAAACGAAGTATGCGTAATCATCAATGCTTCTGATTTTTGCTTTCCCGCTGAATCCGTGGTTTGGCAAATCTATTGCATAGCCCCCGATCTCTCCCAGCTGATTTTTCCAAATTTCTGCATCTCCGGCAGAACCATGGATATAAAATACGGGAACTTCCGATGCTTTAAGAACCGAGATATCCACGCCGCCAACGGAGAAGAAAATTCTTTCCATGATTTCTCTTTTTCAGGCGTTTTAAATAATTATTCCGCGGCTATCCTCTTTGCAAAGCTGAGTATCTTGCTTTCCTCAAAGTAATTTCCGATAACCTGTATTCCTACGGGAAGTCCTCTGATGAAACCGATTGGAACGTTCAGCGCGGGCAGGCCTGCAAGATTCACAGGAACGGTGTTCACGTCCATCTTGTACATTGTCAGCGGGTCCCTCAGCTCTCCGATTTTGAATGGCAGCGTGGGCATGGTTGGGGAAACTAAGATGTCGAAATCCCCGAAGGCCCTTCTGAAGTCCTCTATTATCAGGGTTCTTGCCTTCAGGGCCTTCAGGTAGTATTTTCCGTAGTAGCCTGCAGAGAGCGCATAGCTTCCGAGCATGATTCTTCTCTTCACTTCTTCCCCAAAACCCTCAGCCCTGACCCTCGAGAAGTAGTCACCCCATGATGTCAGTTCGGGAACGCTGTAGCCATAACGAACGCCGTCATATCTTGCGAGGTTCGATGAAGCCTCGCTCATCGCAATCACGTAATAAGCGGCTAAGGCGTACTTAAGCGAGGGTAGCTCAATCTCTTCGTATTCAAAGCCATTTAATGTATCGTAGAATCTGTCCATGATCTGATCCTCGGCTGTCATGTTCTTAACCACGGCAATTCTGAACTCCTTCGATTCACTGAACTTGAACCCTCTGCCGGCATTCGTTGAGTCCCTTTCATCTTTTCCGGCAATTACCTCCAGAAGTAAGGCTAGATCTTCGATGCTGTTGGCCATGGGGCCTATCTGCTCTAGGGAATTCGCGTATGGAATCAGACCGTACCTCGAAACAAGACCGTAGGTCGGTTTAAGCCCGTAGACCCCGCAGAAGCTCGCGGGGCATCTTATGCTTCCGCCGGTATCACTTCCCAAAGCCAGGATCGCTTCTTCACCAGCAAGAACAGCGGCGCTACCTCCGCTGCTCCCGCCTGCGACCCTGCTGAGATCGTACGGATTTCTAACAACTCCGAAGTAAGATGTCTCCGTTGTTGTTCCCATTCCGAATTCGTCCATGTTCGTCTTTCCTATTATTATAGCGCCCTCTTCCTTGAGCCTTTCAACTACGTGTGCATCGAAAACTGGGATGTAGTTCGAAAGCATTTTTGAGGCACAGGTGGTCTTTATCCCCTTTGTAGTGATGTTATCCTTGACAGCTACAGGAACTCCCGCCAGTCTGCCCTTGACTTTTCCCTTGTCGTACTCCTCTGCCCTTCGCAGGCTTTCCTCCCTGCAGACTGTTATGTAAGCATTAAGCTTGCTCTTTTCAATTCTCTCAAGCAGTCTGCTTACCATTTCAAGGCATCCATGCTCCTGAACGAGCTGTCTCCACTCAGAAAGTTTCAATCGACCACCTTCGGCCCTACGAAGTATCCTTCCTCCTTTCTGGGGGCATTCTGCAATGCTGCTTCGTGAGTTAACCCTTCCTTGGGCAAATCCTCCCTGAAAATGTTTTTGATTTCGAGAACGTGAAAAGTGGGCCTCACATCTTGGCTTACCTCATCAAGAACGTCAAAATACCTCAGAATATCCTCAAATTCCTTTCGAAATTTTTCGGCCTCGGGTTCTGAAATCATGAGCTTGGCAAGCCTTGCAACGTGATAGACATCTTCGACCGATACCATGGCTTCTGAACGACAAAGGGTTAAATAAATTTTTCTTTCAGTTCGAAGAAGAAATAAATGGCCAACACTTGCCTATTTTGGTTTGTAGCGTAAAATCCCAGCGATTCCACCAAAGGCCTTTAAAAGCATTTCTCCTCCTTCGGTCTCGTTAGAGAGAAACTCCACCTTTGTGTTCATTCTCTCTGCAATCTCCGAAAGCTCGAGCGCGATATCGATTCTCTCAACTTCCTCCATTTCCACACCATCTTTTTCGCAGATCTGCCTTGAAGCAGCCTTACCCTTTAGGGTTACAACCCTCTCCGCTCCGCATGTGGGGCATCGGTATCGAACCCTTTCGAGTCGCAAGTCCTCAGAAACAAGCAAGGTATCGACAGCTCCAAGCTCAAGATACCTCCTAACCTCCTCCTCTCCATAAACCGCTAGCCCATCCCGGGAGATCTCGTAGAGAAATCGATTCATCAGGTTCTTCTCTCTGACAAGGTCGACCTCTGAAAGCAAGTCTTTTGCCTTATCAACAAGCTCGTACAGCCCGCTCTCGTTCGTGTAGCCAACATCGAATAGACCGAGAACCTTTCTTTGCAGTTCGTGGTGCAGATACTCGCCCTGATAGAATTCATCCTTCGTGGGAGAAGGTCCTCCGATCAGAATCCCGACAAGCTTGTCCTTATGCGGTAAAAAGGCATTTGTAGCCATCTCTCCAACTTTCTTGTAAAATTCGTGGATCGCAATCTCCCGGAGCCTCTCGAATCGAACGCTGCTCTGACCGCCCTGCCTGTGCTTTCCGGGGACCATGGATGTGTCGTAGTCGAGAACTTCAATTCTTCTGCCTTTCAGCAATCCTATTGTTGCCTCCCTTCTGTCTAGTACTATAAGTCCATAAACTTTCTTTTCTCTGAGCATGTCTTTTAGCGGTTCCAAGTAGAACTTGGAGTCGCAGTGGTACTTGTAGAGGGGTACAGGCTCAGGAGGTTCGATTATCTCTGTGATGTGCTTCTCCTTCCCGTCTATTGTGACCAGACCGCTCAGTATAACCATCCCGTGTTCCGGTGGTTTTCTGTAAAGCTTTAGCCTGTTAAGAATGGCCTCAAGTCCGTTTATTACGTTAGTTCTTGTCTGTTTCGATTTTATGTTCGATGCTTGGCTCAGCTCTTCCCTGAGCTGGTTGGCTATGTCGGCAATGTTCCTGTCTGGTGGGATGTACAGAGTTATGAGCTCGGTTCCCTTTCCGCGGTAGCTGTCAAGCTCTTCAAGCTTTTTCTTGAACTCATACATCAGCCTCTTTGACATGCTCTCCTCCTCTGCCACTCTCTTATAGCCCTTAAAAGATCTATCTTCCTGAATTCAGGCCAGTAGACGTCGCAGAAATAGGCTACGCTGTTTGCAGTCTGCCAAGGGAGAAAATTCGACAGCCTCTGCTCTCCCCCGCTTCTTATGACTATGTCAACTTTTGCGTAAAGTTCATGGCTGTTGTATAGACTTTCGTTTACGATTCTCTCGTCTATATCCTCAACCATCAGCTCTCCCCTTCTCACTCTCTCAATGATCTTCTTCGTTGCATCTATTAACTCTTGTCTTCCCCCGTAGGCGACGGCGATGTTTAAAAAGCACTTTTTGTGGTTTGCAGTGGCGTTTTCAACCTCTTTTATCAGATTCTGCAGGTTTATTGGCAGAAGATGCTCTCTGCCAACGATTTTGACCCTTACCTGCCTCTCATAGGTTTTTTTATCGTTAAGAAGTCTTTTTAATTCCCTCTCGAAGATCCGAAAAATATTTCTCTTTTCCATTTCGCTTCTGCTAAAATTTTCCGTGGAGAATGCATAGAGGGTCAACATTTTCACTCCGAGCTCCCAGCACCACTCCAAAACCTCTTCGGCCTTCTTCGATCCAAACTCGTGACCCATAGTCTCTATAATCCCCTTCTTTTTAGCGAATCTTCTGTTACCATCCATTATAATCGCTATGTGGTTCGGAATTTCTCCCTTTAACACGCTTTTGAGCAGTCTTCTCTCGTATATCTTATATATTGGCTTCAACGATCTCCCTCACCAATTCGCTATATTCATTTTTGAGGTAATATCTTTTTTTCTCACCCGGTTCACTCTTTATAATTCCGATTCGGGAGCCGATTATTCCAATCATCGCCGAAACTCCCTTTTGGTTGATCTCGTAGCCTTTGCTTCGCAGAATTTCATGTATTTCAGAGGTGGTATATTTTCTACCTTGGAGAAGGATCAAAAGCAACTCCTTTCTTATCCCGGTTTTATCCTTGTCCAGATATTTTCTTATCCTTTCGGCGACCTCTTTCATATCAAACCCGCGTTACTTCAATTAGGGTTCTTTTTGCGGTGGGATATCTTTCCACCAAGTACAATTCGCAACCTGCAGATATTAAAGCTTCTCTAAGTTTTTCGTTTTCTGCGACCTTTAGGGATGTTTCTATGCAATCTTCAAAGATTTCGAATTCAAAATTGAACTCGTTCAGGATCTTTTTTGCCCCATCTAAGTTCCCTTCAATTCTGCAGCAGAGAAGAGTACCCTCACTGGTCACGAGATAGAAATCCGGGTGATTCATCCCCATCCTTATTAGTCTTCTTCGAAATTGTGCAGAATCTTTGAACTTTGCTGTGCAGTAGTGGAATTTGTTTGCTTGTTCGAACATTTTGATGATTTCGGGACATTCGACGTAGTAGTCCTCTATCTCGTAGCCTCTTTCTTCAAGGTTGCTCCAGTTGGTCTCGCTTGCTTCAAGCTGGTTCAGATTTAAGAATGCGTCGTTCCGATTTGCAATCTCAACGATCTTCGGTTCAAACCTTATTGCTGGTATTTCGAATCCTGCATCCATCCCTAGCCTCTTTGCCAGCTTTATAGGTTCTTCATATATTTCCGGATTCTGCAGTTCTGGTGGGTGGAACCTTATCTCGTCAATTTTCAGCTTTCTGAGCACTTTTTCTTTGGCAGGGATTGATGTGTATAGGTGGACATGCAGTCCAAGCTTTTTTGAAAGCTTAACGAATTCGTAAACTCTTTCAAGTTTGAGCAGTGGCTCTCCGCCTGTGATTGCGACACCCTCTGCACTCATAAGCTCAATCTCAGCTAAGAAATCCTCGAGGCTGTTAACTTCCCTTTCATTTGCAAATACAACGTCTCTTCCCATTCTTTCTTTTGATATTGGACAGTAGAAACAGGAGTTTTTGCAGAAGCCTGTAATGAATAGTACGAGCTTTGAACCCCTTCTGCAGAGCTTGCACCCCTCTGGCAAGTAACTGTAGTAGCTTCCCGCTTCAATACGCCTCATGGAACCTCTTTTTCACCCAATCAACGCCAAGGGATTTTATAAAGTAGCCAACCCTAGGTCCCTGTTCTTTGCCCACTAGAATTCTGTAAATGGCTTTGAAAGCCTTGTTAGCATCGATGCCTACTTCTTTGGCAACTTCGTAAACGAGGGTGTGGATTTCCTCCGCACTCATGTTATCATTGAGCTTTTCGGAGTATCTCTCGACGAATTTCTTTTCCTCGTCACCAAGCTCGACCTTTCCGCTGATTATTTTGAACTTGAGCGTCTCAGGTGCGTACTTCTCAAGCCATACCTTACAGTATTTCAAGCGCCTTTCGACGTCCTCTGCGATCTCGTTCCTCTTGTATCCGTTTCTTTCTAGGATCTCAAGAGTCCTTTCGGTATCCCAATTGGCTATCTGGCCAACCACTATCAAATGCCTGAATGGGACTTCTGAATACTTCACCTCTTTCACAAGGCTGAGCTGTACACTGCGATCCCTTTCAAAGATCTTTTCTTCAAATTCGTCAATAATCTCTAGAAGTCCGAAGCCAGGATCGAAATCGATGTGCTTCTCCGGCTTCACCCTTATTATTATGTATCTCACGATCTCAGGCGGAATTGCTTCGATGAACTCTCTAACAGGGATAACGATTCCCTTGGAACTCTTCATCGCCCCTTTTCCCTTCAGGTGTATCCACTCGTATGGAACCGGATAGGGTGGTGGGTAATCGAAGACTTCTCTTGCAAGCCTTTTTCCAGTGTCGTAGCTACCCCCTGCTGCAGCATGATCTTTGCCAAAAGGTTCGCAGGTGATTTGCAGAATCCTCCACCTAGCCACCCAGTCTAGGCGCCAGCTTAGCTTTCCACCCCCTCTGTAACTCACCCTGCCTGCATTTCCGCACTTGCAGGAGTAGTAAATCCAGTGATCATCGAAACCGGTGACTGTAGTGGTGTTGATCCTCCCGCATTTTTCACAGAGGGGCATGAATGGATACCAGTCATCTTCAAGCTCTCTTCCCGTAACTTCCCGAATGATCTGCGCTATCTTATCTTTTTCTCGGAGGGAAAGCTTTATTGCGGGCTCGTATAGCCCTTGGCGATACATTTCGCTTGCCCTTCTGACCTCAACGGGGATTCCGAGAATTTCTAGGGACTCAAGAAATGGCTGCAGGAAGTGCTCCGAGTAACTCTCGTGACATCCGGAAGGGTCTGGAATGTTGCATAATGGCATTCCAACATATTCGGAGTATTTTTCTGGCAGGAAGGGGTACCTGCGTCTTAGCGGATCCAAATCGTCTGCGATATAGATCATCTCGGCCTTGCCACCAGCATCAATCAAAGCCCTTCTGACAGCATCGGCTGTAACCATTTCTCTTAAATTGCCCAGATGTATGTGTCCGGAAGGAGAGATTCCGGTGGCTATCCTATGGGAGCTTGAAATCTCAATGAGTTCTGAAGCTATGACATCAGCCCAGTGCATAAATGTGCGTTGCGAGTCTGCTTTTTAAATTTGCTAAAAGGTTAGAAAAATTTCAAAGTTCAGATCTGCGATATGAATACATGCCTTAACGAGAGGCATGGGATGAAGGGGGTATAGAAACTGCTTCATTCTAGCGTAGTTTTATTAACTAGCGTTGACTTCTATTGACTGAATGTTTGAGAAGCTCTACACGACCGGTGAAGTTGCTAAGATATTCGGTGTACCTTACGCTGCTGTGAAGAAGTGGGCTTACTCGGGGAAGATCACATTAAAACGCCCGGCGGTAAATACAGGTACCCTGAGAGCGAGATTAAGAGGCTCTTCGGCGAGAAAGCACTGGAGAGGCAGAAACAAAGACTTGTCGAGTACACCAAGAGCAAGGGGTTAGAAACTGCTTCTTTCTATCGTAGAGTTTTATAAACTTGAATAAGTTGACGCTGAGGGACTTCAAGCCTGTGCCCGGTGTGTGGGGAAAAGCTAGGCCCGAATGGGCACAGGCAAATGAAATGCTCCGGATGCGGGTTGGAGGAGGATAGGGGTGCCATAGCCGTGAAGAACCTGCTCCGCAGGTACCAGATGGATGCAGGAGCTTCCGTTCACCCCGAAGGCCCTCCTATGAAAAGAGGGGGATGAAAGTTAATGCTAGCCCAGAACGGTGGCTTACTGCATAGAAAATAAGATCCCCAATGACAACAGCGCATGCATAACCAAAAGTTATGAAAATTATGAACGGAAGAGCTGGTGTAGCCCAGACCTCCTTTAGCCCGTATTTTTTAAGCCTGTGGATGATCTCCTCATTCGGCTCAATCCCTCTTCTGACCCTTCTCAGTTTTCCCTTTTCGTCTACGAATTCAAAAAGGTTGTGAAAACGAATCTTTTCCACAGGAATTCTGTATCCTGCAATGTAGTAGAGTGGGTTTTTCAGAAAACCTCTGAACCCCTCCCTCAAGAGATTTCTGATTAGTAGTGCTATCATCATCAGGGGAGCAAATATCACCGAATTTGCGAGAACCGAGAAGGCAAAAATTTCAAATCCGCTGTTGATTAATGGAAAAGCCCCGATTTTGGGGTAAAAGGGAAAAATGATTGCAAGGCATATGAGCGCTTTTGCATCCGCTCCACCATAGGCATTTATTCGGTAGAGAACGTATGCAAACACAGCCATGAAAATCACTCCGATCGCGGCGAAAATCAATATCATTGCATTTAAAAAAGCCATTTCGTAAACCTGATAGGTGGTTATGGGGATTGTTGCAACCAGCATGAACTTCCAGACTTTGTTTGGGATAGTTCTGCTTTTAAGGTCTAAGTGACAGGCGTAAAGAAGAAAGCAAAAAACAATTAGGACTTTAGTTAGTTCTAACAAGTTCATACAAGTCTGAAAGAATCGCTGTTGCCGTTTCGAACTTTCCTGCTCCTCTTCCAGCGACAAATATGTCTCCTGCAGTGTCTGTCTTTATCATCGCAGCATTCATTGTCCCCTTTATCGCAAGGGGGCTGTTTAGCGGCACAAGTCTTGGAGAAACCCTTAAACTCTTTTTGCTTGCCTCAGCAATGAGTCTGATCGTATATCCCTTCTGCATTGCAACTGTAAAAGCCTGTGGTGTGATTTTTGTTATTCCCACAATCTCTATATCTTCAAACTTTGCAGGAATGCCGATAGTATTCGCAAGTATCACGAGTTTTATACCGGCATCAATCCCCTCTACATCGGCACTCGGATTCGCTTCAGCGATTCCCATTTCTTTTGCCTCGCTAAGAATCTGGCTGTAAGGGAGCTTTTCCTCTTCCATTCTTGTCAGGATATAGTTACATGTGCCATTAAGAATTCCACGAACGCCAATAATTTCACAAAGAGCCAGATAGCTGTTGAGTAGTCTTATAATTGGCATAACCCCTCCTACTGTGGCCTCGTACATAAGCTTTGCATTGTTGTTCTCTGCAAGTCTCATTAGACCCTGAAAGTCGACTGCGATGCTTTTGTTGCTCGTTATGACGCTTGCCCCTTTTTTTAGAGCAGTTTTCATGTATTCAATTCCGCTCTCATCAAGCCTAGTAGTTGTAACCTCAATCATCACATCGTAATCCTCCTCTTCCGCAATTTCCTTTGCACTCCGATCGCTTGGGAGTCTTCCTTTTTTTCTCCTGTACTCGATCGCATCCTCAAGCTTGAAATCGCCCCATATTGAGCCAGTTAAGTCAGCTATTGCGACAACCCTGAAATCGCCTATTTTTCTCTCAATTTCTGCTCTTTTTGCAACAAGAAGCTCTGCAACTCCCTGTCCAACCGTTCCAAATCCTATAATTGCGATCTTCATATTTCATCATTTATCGGTTCCACTACCACTATCCCTTTCTCCCGGCATATCTCCCTGAGTCTGGCCAGTGCCATTTCCAGAGCTTCTTTGCTCTTTGCTGTAATCGTAATCACAGCCGTTGATGGCTCATCTCGTTCGGGCATCGTAACGTTTAGCTCGACGCATTCCGCATCGCTGCTGTCAACCCTCTTTATCGTATCGCTCAGATCCGTGTGTATTACATGTCCTATGAGCAGAAGCGAAATGACTGCTGTTCTCAATTCCCCGAATTGCCTTATTAGAAAATTCTTTTGCAGTTCGTTTAGGATTTTCTCGGCTTTTTTTGCATCAGCGGTAAATGAAATTTCGACTGGAATTCTATTCAGGGGCGTCTTCTTCCCCCTCTGGTGGAATATTCCAACAATGTTTCCCCCGTTCCTCGCAATTGGTTCAAGAACGCTTAATAGCTGCCCTGGCTTATCCTCAAGCTCTACGATCAGCGTAAAGAGTTCACTCATAGATCGGAATCCCTTCTGTTCTCGTAACTTTCTCGAATTCCTCCATTATCTGTTTTGTGATCTTTCCGGGTTTCCCGTCTCCAATCACTCTACCGTCAATCTCAACGATAGGAGCAACTTCTGCAGCAGTTCCAGTGACGAACACTTCGTCTGCTGTGTAGAGATCATAAAGACCGAGATTGTTTTCGAAGAACGGAATCCCCAGACGATTTATTATCTCTATTACGACATCCCTCGTTATTCCGCGAAGATTGTTGATCGTTGGCGGAGTCGTTATTCTTCCGCGCTTTACGACGAATATGTTATCTCCACTACCTTCGGAGATGTAGCCGTTCCTATCAAGGAAAATTGCCTCGTCTCCACCCTTCACATTTGCCTCAATCTTTGCAAGGACGTTGTTCAGGTAGTTCAGCGATTTTATGTTTGGTGGAAGAGCATCAAATGAATTTCTGCGCACGGCAACCGTAACGGCTTTCAGCCCCTTGGAGTAAAGATCTCCGTAGAGCTTTCCCCACGGCTTTGTAATCACTATCACCGTTGGCTTCTTACACTTTCTAGGATCCAACCCGAGATCTCCGACCCCCCGGGACACAATGGGCCTTATATATGCGTCCCTGAGCTTGTTTCTTCTCAGAGTTTCGAGGATTATTCTCTCGAATTCTTCTTTTGAAAGCGGAATTTCGAGGTTAATTGCTTTTGCCGAATCATAAAGCCTGTCTAGGTGCTCTCTCAGCCTGAAAACCCTGCCATCGTAGGCCCTTATTCCCTCGAATACGCCGTCGCCGTAAAGAAAGCCATGGTCGAAAACGCTGATCTTTGCCTCGCTTTCGGGAACGAACTTACCGTCTATGTATACGAGTAGCTCCATCAGGCTTCGGTATCCCTCAGTTTAAAAATTGTTTCGATTTTCAGTTTGAAAAATTTTATAAAAATTACCTCTGATCTACTGGAACGTACTTTCTCTCAGTCTCTCCAGTGTACTTCGCTCTCGGCCTTATCAGCTTGTTGTTCTCGTACTGCTCGATTATGTGTGCCAGCCAACCGCTGATGCGACCCATCGCAAATATGTTCACGAACAAATCGTCGGGAATCCCAAGATTTGCGTAGACACTTGCGGAGTAGAAATCTACGTTTGGAAGCAGTTTCTTGTACTTGTATGCACTTTCTGCAATAGCTTCGCTGATCTCGAGCCATATCGGGTTTCCATTTTTTGACAGCTCTCTTGCCAGCTCTCTGAGTATTGGAGCCCTTGGATCAATTACGTGCTTGTAAATCCTGTGTCCAAATCCCATGAGCTTTTCCCCTTTTTCGAGTTTCTTTTTAACGTATTCATCAGCCCTTCTTGGACTAGCTACCTCTCTTAGCATTTTCATCACTTCCTGAGCTGCGCCACCGTGCAATGGACCCATTAGTGTCCCCGTAGCGGCGACAACGCATGCATACATGTCAGCCAGCGTTGAAGCTGCAACTCTTGCTGCGAAGGTTGAAGCGTTCAGCTCGTGCTCTGCATGCAGAATCAGATCCGCATCCAGGGCTTTTTCTGCAACTTTCGAAGGCTCAAGCCCGTTCATCATGTACAGAAAGTTCGCAGCGTGGCTGAGCTCAAGTGTTGGCGGAATTAGGTTTTTGCCTAGCCTTATGCGGTGGTAGTATGCCACGATCGTTGGGAACTTCGCTATGAGGTTCTTCGCCTTCTCCAGATTCTCTTCCCTCGTCTTAATGTCCTTTGCTTTGTCAAGGGAACCTAAGTAGCTAGTTGCAGTCCTGAGAACGACCATCGGGTGAGTGTACTGAGGAAGGTGAGTTAACAATCCAATGATTTGTGGTGGTAACTCCCTTCTTTCAGCCAGCTCAATCTTGAAATCCTGTAGTTCGTATTTCTTTGGCAGTTCTCCGTAGAGCAGAAGGTATGCAACCTCTTCATAGGTGGAATTTTTTGCCAGTTCTCTTATGTCATATCCCCTGTACTCGAGAATGGCCCTATCTCCAACAAGCTCTATCCTAGAAATCTTGCTTTCGCAGGCTATCACATCCTGCAAACCGTCCAAAACCTCTATCATTTCTCTCACCTCGATCTACCATAAACTTCCAGTATCATGCCCGAAACAACTATCGGGGTCTCAGCTCTTGCAACCTCTATTGCATTGTCCAGCTTCCACTCTTTCTCTGCATAGATCGTGAGAAGCGGATCCCCAGCCTTAACAACGTCTCCCCCCTTCTTGTGAATGTACACTCCCGCTCCCTTATCCTTTGGAGCTCCTGCAGATCTTGCTATTCTGACTATTGATTTATTTCTAACGGCAACGACAGCCCCTTCA
>QNUZ01000130.1 GCA_004347865.1 Archaeoglobi archaeon
TATCATGCCAAAAATCGCAGATGAAGTCAGAGCAATTTACATGAAAGATAGGACGCTGACAAACGAGGAGATTGAACAAATTCTCGGAATTGTTGAAAAATTCAGGAAGTAGAGAAAATTTTATTAATATTAGTTGATACATTTTTAAAGAGCGGGCGGGTGCTATGGAGAAGTCGAAAGAGAAAATGGAGAGAACAGAAAAGTTTGAAGATTATGCTTACGTTCTAGACTTTCTTCCATACGGCCACGTAGACGATAAAAGACCAATTCACAAGCGAGAACCTCTAGCCCAGGTTATAGGTGAGAGGTACTTCACTCTGCTCGAAGTTAGTGTGAAGAGAGAAAAGAACCCGCTTGTGATGGATAGGCTTTACATAGGCAAAGGCGAGAGAGACGTTGTGAACAGAATAAAGAGAAAGCTGAAATTTGAGGAGTTAACACCCTCTGCAAAAAAAGAGCTACCATTTGTTGTCGAGAACATAGTAAAACAGAGAGAAGCGGAGTTCGTGGAATTCTTTAACAAAGCCGAACCCATAACGACTAGGATGCATCAGCTCGAGCTTTTACCGGGGGTTGGAAAGAAAACTATGTGGGCGATATTAGAGGAAAGGAAAAAAGAACCTTTTAAGAATTTTGAGGATATCGCAAAGAGAGTTAAGGGTGTTCAGCCTTTAAAGCTAGTTGTCGGCAGGATACTCTATGAGTTGCAGAATCCCAATACAAAATACCTAATATTCGTTCAAAGCTGACTGTACTTCTCGCTCAAAGCCTTTAACTCATTTAAAAGTCTCAAATCATTTTCATTCTTTGCTCTTCCGCTGTATTTTCTTATCAGTTCCTCAAGATCTCTCCGCAAATTTGTTTCCTTTTCAGCCAAGGATATGCTCACTATGCTTGCTGTGAAAAGAGCAACCACAGCAACACCGATTAAAACGATGACCATAGCTATTAACCTTCCCAGTAGAGTCTTTGGCACTATGTCGCCGTAACCGGCCGTAGTTATTGTTACAACAGACCAGTAGAGACATTCGAAAAATCCAATATTTTGCTCCTCGTGTTCAGCAAAGTAGAAGCTCGTTGCCCCTAAAAAGATTGCAAGGAAAAGAAGTAACAGCGCTGAACCTAACAGCTTTGCAGATCTTGACTGGATTTCTCTCATTAGCCTTATTCCAAGAGCGATGAACCTCAGAATCCTGAGACCTCTTAGAACTGCAGCATAGGAGAGAGGGAAGAGGGCGGAGATGACTACTGCAGGGATGTATGCAACGATTTCGTAGCTGTTCACGAGAGCGTAACCCATTCCGCCCTTTTTAACTCTAAGGAGATAGTCGCAGAAAAGCACAACCGCGATTGCAAAATCTATTATATAAAGAATATAGAGGGTTATACCGCTGCTAAGCTCCATAAGTAGTATTATGCCAATAGAGCAAACGACCAGAATTAACGCAGCGATCTCACCAAGCTTCATAAAACAAATTTGTTCGAAGATAAAAACTTGCTTATACCGGCTTGCTGAGATATTGCAAGACAAAAATCTTTAGAAAGATTTTTATATAACATTTAATCAAATGGGGCTGGGTGAAACCGTGAACGATTGCTTCGGTAACCCGAACTGCGACTGTGAAGAATGCGAAATGCACGGTTCTTGCAAATTTGAGGTTTTGCTTACGAGGATCGAGATTTAAAATATTTAAAATTTCTTTCCCCTATCTTTCCAACTTTTAAATCTTAAAGAAATATTTCTCTAACAGGATTTTTGAAAAAGTGTCAACGGTTACAAATTATGATTCTACAACCGAAAGCCTCGCCCCTTTAGGGCGGGGAGGAGGTCAGCCCACATAGCGTAAAAGATAAATTATGGAAAAACAAAAAGAAAATATGAAAGTCAGAGCCGAACTGAAAGAGATTTCTTCAGGAGTCTATGCGTTTATCCAACATCGTGGAGAATGGTTTGTGAGCAATGCTGGACTAATAGTCGGAGAAAAATTTGCTGTAGTAGTTGACAGTCTGACTAACGAGTCTATGGCAAGAGCATTTATTAGGAAGATAAGAGAAGTCACAAACAAGCCTTTGAAGTTTCTCCTGAATACCCACGGAGACGCTGATCATGTCTGGACAAACCATCTATTTGGGACTACAACAATCTGTCACGAGAATTGCAGAGAAGACACTATGCGAGCGCATCCTGAGATTTACTCGGTTCTTTTTCCCGAATTGGATTTCAGCGGAGCGAATATAACCCCCCAAGACATCACAGTCAACGAAAAGATGAAAATTTATATGGAGAACAGAGAAATAGAAGCTATCCATCCAGGAATAGCCCACTCCACTGGAGATCTCTTTATTTACTTGCCGAAAGAAAAAATTGTATTTTGTGGAGATCTTCTTTTTTCAAGCAAATGCACTCCTTTTGCAATGTTTGGTAGCATCTCAGGTAGCATTGAAGCCTTAAAAAAGTTATACGAACTTAATGCGGACTTTTATGTCCCGGGGCATGGGGATATCGCCGGAAAGGATGAAATCCAAGAGAACATAAGCTACTACCTTTTCGTTCAAAATGAAGCTAAAAAATGCTTTGAAAAGGGTTTGAATCTCTATGAATTCCTTCAAAAATTGGAGTTAGGAGAATACGAAAACTGGTTTGAATCGGAGAGAATAGTTGGAAACTTAGCCAGGGCCTACAGCGAACTAACTGGCGAGACTTTTGATCTCCTAGAAGTTGCAAGATTGATGTTCCAGCGAAAAAATAATAAAATTAAATAATGGTAGTAAAATTAGGCAGAAGTGGTGACACAAATTTCTCATCGCTAAAATTATAAAACCAATTTCTGAGTTTACTCATGGAAATAATTCCGATTGCATATGACTCGATGGGAGTCAGAAGCATGGCAACTTTTGTTAAAACGAGAGACCTTGCCATCACGATCGATCCAAGTGTAAGCCTAGCACCCTCGAGATACGGATTGCCACCCCATAAGCTTGAAATCGAGAGAATGAACGAAAAGTGGAATGAGATCAAGGATTTCGTAATCAAGAGCGATGTAATAGCGATCACACACTACCACTACGACCACCATAATCCTGAGGAGGTTGAAATTCTCGACGGAAAAAAGCTTCTGCTGAAGCATCCGAAAGAGAAGATCAACAGAAGCCAGCTAGGAAGAGCAAGCTATTTTCTTAATAAGTTGAAAGAAATAAATGCGGAAATTGATTTTTGCGATGGGAAGGCCTATGAATTCGGAAACACATATGTCGAGTTTTCTAAGCCAGTTTTTCATGGTGCAAACCAGAAGCTCGGCTTTGTGGTAGAGATTTTTATTTCAGAAGGAGACGACAGTTTCCTATTTTCTTCAGACGTGGAGGGTCCGATTCACGAAGATCAGACCGCCTTTATAATCGAGAAAAAGCCCAAAATCGTTTTTATCGATGGGCCAATGAGCTACATGCTAGGTTACCGTTTTTCAGGAGATTCGTTTAATAAGGCCATTGAGAACATAAAGAGGGTTTTAGAGGTAGCAGAAATAGTTGTCCTTGACCATCACCTGCTAAGAGATCTTAAGTGGAGGGAAAAACTAACAGAGCTTTTTAACTATGCCGAACAGCTTGAAGTCAAACTTCAATCTGCCTCTGAATTTATTGGAAAACCTGAAGAGCTTTTGGAGGCAAGAAGGAAAGAGCTGTATCAAAAATACCGGTGATCAGTTCACAGCTGCCTCGATGCAAGACTTGAGATTTCCAAAAGCAACCTCAATTCCCCTTTTCTTTGGTAAATACTCGAGCGCTTTTCCTGAGTTAACCATGACACATTCAAACCTTTCCGTCGCCGGAGAAACGACCATACAGGTGTCCTTGAAGACTTTAGCGCCAAGTTCTTCAATTTTTCTTATTATCTCCCCGCTTTTCTCAGCAATTTTGCGGGAGGTGAAAATCCAGAGCTCTCTCTTCACTCTCCTACCACCAAGTAATCTTAGAATTTCCTCTAGTTCTTCTTTAGAACAGTGAGGACAGCCAATTGCAATAAGCTGCGCCTCACAGCCCTTTTCAATTTTCCCTTCTATCTCAATAGTCTCGCTTGGCTTTTCGAAATCCCTCCACTCTGGCGTAATTCCCTCAGCATGAAACATCGCAATATTCCCAGTTGCAGCCAATGAAGCTGAGAGGAGTTTTAACTCGTCCAATGATACTCTCCTATCAAATAAGAAGTACGGGATCTCACCAGGAAGTTCCAATCCTGCTTTGTAGCCGACTACTGAGAGATCACCACTCGCCTTTACAACCACAGTTGGGGCTCTGTTCTCTTTGACGTGGAGTCCGTAGTACGGCGTCCTTCCCGTAATTGCCGAAGCCAATGCACTAATTCCGCTCTCTCTGTTTGTTCTGGCTCCAATAATAGAGTTCGCATAAACTACTGCAGAACTTTCGGCCCAAGCCAAGTGTTCTCCAAATTTTGGTTCCAAGATGTAATACGGTGTGCAGGTTAAGGTTATTTCAACTCCAAGGTTTTTAAAAATCTCTATTATCTCCATCTGCTTTCTGTAAAAATCTTCCCCGATCCCCATCTCTTCCCATCTGTCCAAGTCCATTCCTGCTGGATTGAGAGTTGTCCTCACCGCTACCTTCCCCTTTATGGTCCTTAGCCAATCCAGACCCTCGTCCCCAATGTTGTCGTAGCTAACACCCGAAATGTGGGCCGAGGAGATCTTTACCAGTTTTTCTGCATCAAAAACTTTTGCAAGGGCTACCACGATTTTCATGCAGTCCCTAGTCGCCTCATTTTCAAGCATTTTCTCTTCTTCCTCAGTAAGCATTTTCCACCTCTTTTTTCAGCCATTCAGGCAGCATAAACGCTGAAAGGTGTATCTCCGGGTTGTAATGCTTTGTTTTACCTCTGATCTTTTTAAAATTCCTCTTAACGTATCTGAAGTCATAATCGCCTGCAATGATAAAACTCCAGAGAGCCATAGGGTACGTAGGGATAGTTGCCAAAAATACAGTCCTATTTCTAAGCACCGAAGAGTTTGCGAGCATCTTCCTAAAGTAATCCTTTTGAATCAGAGGTGACTGAGATTGGGAGCAGAAAACTTTGCATTTCTCTTTGCAGAGCTCAAAGAAATCCTTCCCGAATAAAGGATCGCTTACACCAACTGGGTCTGTGCTGTCAACTATTATTACGTCAAAAGTCTCACAGTGCTCCAAGAATTTCCTTCCATCTTCTATCACAACCTCTACTCTTGGATCTTCAAATGCCCCACTGTCTATACCCAAATACTTTTTGCAAAGCTCTATTACATTTCGATCTATTTCAACAAGAATGGCCTTCTCAATATCATGTTTTAAAACCTCTCTTAACGCTCCCCCATCTCCACCTCCAATTATTAGAATTCTTTTCGCCTTTCTACAGCTATTAAGGGGCACATGTACCAGCATCTCATGATAAAAACATTCATCAAATTCCGTGATCTGAATCTTTCCGTCTATAACAAGCATTTTCCCAAATCTCTCGGTCTCGTAGAGCTCTATCTTCTGAAGTCCCTCAGCTTGGGCTATTTTTTTCTTCACTGATATCATCAGTCCGGAACCATCATATTCTTCGACAAACCATTCCATAAAGAAATTCCGAGAGTTATATATAACAAGTTTGCCCAATCCCCTTTGTGATTTATAAAAATGGGTGCCCAGAAAGCCCAGAGCTAAAGCTCTGGGATGAACGGGCAAAGCTTAAATAGTTCTGCATTGAAGAGGTCTTGGGATGGGAAGCTTGGCTTTTGAACCGGCAGATGAGGGGAAAGGCGTGAAGCCTCCCTTAACGCCGGAAGCTCCCGACTTCAGTCGTGGAGTGACTCACCTGGGGGGAGAAGCAGAAGTCAGCATAGGAGATGTTGTTGTAAAGAAGAGAAAGCCTAAACGCTACAGGCTGAAGGAAATCGATGAAATGCTCAGAATAAAACGCACTAGAGCCGAAGCTAGGCTCATATCAATGGCAAGGCGTGTCGGAGTGCCAACCCCTATAATATTGGATGTTGAGGATGATACGATCGTTATGGAGAGAATTTACGGGATTCCAGTAAAGGAATGCATGAGCGAAGAGATTAGCAGAGAAATCGGGAGACTTGTTGCAAAATTGCACTCGGCAAACATAATTCACGGCGATATAACACCGATGAATTTGATTCACAGCAACGGAAGGATTTATTTTGTCGATTTTGGACTTGCATTTGTTGACAGTAGAATTGAGGCTAAAGGTGTCGATGTCCATGTATACTTCGAGGCACTTAAGGCAGGATTTGAAAATTGGGAGAATTTGAGAGATGCATTCGTCCAGGGTTATCTCGAATTCGGAAGTGAGGAAGTTTTAAGAAGAGCTAAGGAGATCGAGGAGAGGGGTAGATACGTTGAGCGAAGCTAAAAAACAGCAAAATCTCCCGGAATCAAATTAGCGTTTTTGTCTTCTCCAAGTATTCCTTTATTCCTTCTATGGCCTCCGAGAGAGTCTTCTTGTTGTCATAACCCGAGACTATTTTCTCGAGTTCATCTCTGTTCAGCTTTCGCAATTCTTTTGCAAATTCCACCATTTTCGGAATGGCCCTAGTAATGTTATCCACTATCGTAACGTCTGCCATTCTTGAAGTCCTCGAGAGGGGATTCAGATCTATCGCTATAACTTTTTTTCCATGTCTTTTCAGTATCTCGCACCTATCCCCATCCTCAAGAGGAACGAGAACTACATCCGCGATGAATATCCCCCTTCGGTCTACTATCCTCCTTGCAGAACTCAGACCCTCAAGTTCAGCGTCACCCGCACACAAAGCTGAGACGCCGAATTTCAATAGATAATCAGCAATCCTATTTACCCTTTCTTTGCTGTAATGAAAAACGTTCACTTCAACCTTCGCGTTCAAGATCTTCGCGAGCTCTCCAACCTCCTTTGGCACAAGAACTGCTGTATTTCCATTTACGCTGATCACGGGATTTTTTGCTAGCA
>QNUZ01000131.1 GCA_004347865.1 Archaeoglobi archaeon
CAACGCATGCATAAACATAGCCCGCAGGTTAATGAGATCTGCGGGATGGGGGAGCTGTGAGCCCCCCGAACCGGCAGATGAGGGGAGGGGCGTAAAGCATCCCTTAACGCCGGAAGCTCCCGAATTTAGTCGGGGAGTAGCTCACTTGCACTAGCGCTATGGCTGGTTTTTCTTGGATATCTGGCGGCTATGGGCGTTGCAGAGAAAGCTCTAAGTTTTCCGCTGATCTACGTTAGTCTGGCCCTTTCTTCAGTCATTGCGGTTGTTTCGAGCTCACTCAGGGCATTTAAATAAATATTTTTAACGCCGGAAGCTCCCGACTTCAGTCGTGGAGTAGCTCACTTTAGCTCTTTTAAAAACTTCTCTATTTCGCTGTTCACCTCTGCTGGTCTTTCCAGCTGAACGCAGTGCCCGGCTTCGGGAATAACAACGAGTTTTGAGCCCCTTATAAGCTTGTTCAGTTCTTTTGACTTCTCAACGGGCAGCAGAGCATCCTTCTCACCGACTATTAGCAGTGTGGGTTTCTCGATTCTCTTTGCGGCATCCCTTAGGTCGATTTTGGTCAGAGTCTTGTAGCCGTTCATGGCTGAATAGCGGGGAGTGTTTTCGATAACCTGCCTGAAAGCCCACTCCTTCAACTCGACAGCATTCTTGGCGAAAGAAAGGTTTTCAACGAGTCTAACGGCACTTTTGTAATCTATCGCAGACATCAATTTTGAAATTGGAAAGAAAATCTTATGAAGCGTCCTAATTCTAGCCCCTCCTCCTATCAAAATTAGCGCCTTGACCTTTTCTGGATGTTCTGCGCAGTACTTCATGGAAATCATTGTACCGAAAGAGTGTCCTATGAGAACGAAATTGCTGAGCTTGAGCGAGCTCACAACGGCTTCCAAGTCAGAGACAAATTTCTCAAGACGATAGAAATCGTACTTCTTCGGTTTGTCAGATTTTCCATGCCCGCGATTATCAATGAAGAGCAGGGTATTTTTGCCTCTGAAGTGAACTCTCTGCTCCTTCCAGAAGTTCATGTTTGCGGTCCATCCGTGAATGAAA
>QNUZ01000132.1 GCA_004347865.1 Archaeoglobi archaeon
GTCCACGAGCCCTTTCATCTCGTCCGCGGTCTTCCACTCTTCCTGTTTTCCGAAGAGGTTTAAAAATGCGAGAGTGCTGGTTTTGCTTTCAAGTGTTTCTCCACCGATGAGGATACCGCCCAACCCTGCAAGGACTGCCAGAGCCGGGATTAAACTCCAGTACGCTTTCACAACTATAGGTGATAAGAGAACTATATAAAACTTTCAAATTTTCTTTTTTAAAGTGAGCTGGGCCTCAATAAAATTGGGCCTAAAAAACCGAGATCCGGGTTCGGGCCAGCTTTTGGATGGAGGAATTTCTCTTGGGGAAAATACTGGAAATCTGGGGGAGTTTGAATTTTTTGGAGATTTTTTAGCTTCTTTTCCGCCACGTTGCACTGCAAAAGCTATTCTGTAGGGTTTTGGGAAAATCTGACCTCCTCCCCGCCCTGAAGGGCGAGGCTTTCAGGTGGTAAAACTAAAGAGTGTACTCAGTAGAGGTTGTGGGTAACAGCATCCGAAATTCTGATGCGTGTGAGATAGAAAAAGAGATAGATTAGCAGGAAAAAGGCAAAAACATAAAATGTTTCCTTGACCGCGGAAAAAAGGGCTAAAAATACTGCTGAGAGCAGTAGAAAAACTGTTAGCTTATCAAATTTTACTTCATTCCACTTTTTTTCTGCTTCCAAATACCTTAGCAGAAAATAAGCGGCAAGAGAGACAAACAGCAACTGGTATACGTCCTCACGGTAAAATCTGGAATAATTCACGATTATTGGAGAGACAGCGCAGAATAACATTGCCAGAAAGACTTTCTTGCCCAAATACCTTCTGTAAAGGTAGATTGAGCAGATGAAAGCTACTCCCAGCAGAGCGGGAAGTATTCTTAGCGTAAACTCAGTCTCTCCAAAAAATGCTATTATGGGGGCTACGCTGTAGAAAAGAAGTGGCCCGTGATATCTTGGATCGTAACTGTAAGTCCCCTTTAAAACTGTATTTGCAAAGTAAGCATGCACACTCTCGTCATAAAAGAGGGGAGGACTATCCAAACCATACATTCGAAGAAAAATTGCTAGAAAAATTATCAGTATCAGAGCATACTTCATCTCCACTCTCTTCAGCAGACTACTCTTAAAGTTTCTGATCTTTGTTTGAGGATAGAAAAAGACCAGTCCAGGCTTTTGCTATTCCTTTGAGCTTTTATAAAGACCTTTTTGTCTCAACTCCAGCAAATTTTCGTTTCTAAAGTGGGCTGGGCCTCAGTAAGATTGGGCTTTAAAAACCGAGATCCGGGTCCTGGACGGGAGAATGCCAAGGGACGTTTGTCGGATCTCCTTTCTTCCACAGTGTCGCATTTTTAAACTTTACACCTGTACTGGGTGGTCAGAAATGCCCGATCCGATATCCTCGGAGGCAATCGTAAACCTTCTGAACTGGTTCCTATGGGTGGCGGTGGCTCTCGGTGTCGGTCTAATCCTGATTTCGCTGGCGATGATGGCCGCGGGCAGGAGAAACGAGAAGCTTCTGCTTTCAGGGCTCGCGGCAATAGCGCTGGGCGTCACCGTGGACCAGATATTCGCGGCCGTGATGCACGGGATATCGCTGGATGAGCCGTACCAGTTTGCCTCTACCGCGATTGTGGCGGCCCTTTTGGTGATAAGCGTCCTTTACTTCGCAATCGGCAACCCCGAGAGAGGAGGGAAAACGCTCTTCGCGGCCGTCCTTGCAGCCGGTTTCTTTGCAATGATTCCGGCCCTTCAGGCACTGTTCGGAAATGCGGCCCCGGCGCTTGTCGGTTCCTGCACGATCCTCATCGAGGGGCAGAACGTGAACGAATACGCGGCCTCCTTCAGGCTTTACATGCCGTACGGTCAGGGGATCTACGATCTCCTTGTCGACTTCGGCGACGGAAGCAGTTACACTGGAACCATAGCCTACGGACAGCGAATCTCGGTTGACCACACATACCAGCAGTCCGGGAATTACGTTATCTCCGCGAAGGCCTCGAACTCGAATCACTCCTGCATGGTCGCGGCTCCAGTGATAATAAACCCGCCCTCACCCTGGCTTGCTCCGTTTATGAACTTCGGGGGCATGATTTCGGGTGCGATCTCGGGAATTGCCACGATCCCGCTGAACTGGTACTACATCGTCCCGGAATTTGATCTGAACGACGGCAGCGACGACTGGAGGTACTACGGCGCTACTACTGGAGTGGCGGTGTCGGCACTGGCGCTTGTGGTCTCGCTGCGGATGATCTCGGGCTTCATCGGCAGAGATCCTGAAGAGAGCGTGCCCGAGACCCTCAGGGAGACCGCGATCGTTCTTTCGGCGATACTGATTGCCCCCTACCTTTACCAGGTTTTCGCGTCCCTCTGCAACCGCATATCCGAAATACCAATCCGGGCGATAGACTTTGGGGGCTTCTTTGCAGTGGTCCTGAGTGCAATAGCCGTTGGAGCCGTTCTGGGAGTTTTTTCGAGCTTTTTTGGCTTCTACGCCGGTGCCCTGGCTGTCGGGCTGCTCCTCTCAAACCTCACTGCGGCAATCAGGATCTTCATGATAAAGGGGCTGGTCCTCGCATTCCCGTTCATCGCCCTCCTCTACCTCTTCCCCGTTACCAGGGGGACGGCTCAAACCCTGATCTCGATCCTTGCAGGTCTGTGCATCGCCGGTCCGGTTGCGGCATTCGTAATCGCAGGTCTTTGCACGACTGCGGGTCCGCTTGCGACGTTTCTTGCACCGACATTCGCATACGTCCTGTTTCCGTATCTGCTTTCCCTGGCAGGCGGTGCTTCTCCTTCCGCGGTGGCTCCGGGAATTGCGAGGCCGGGAATCGCAGCAGCATCAGGGGCCATTGTAAAGGCTGCTCAGAGCCTCAGGTCGAAACCCGAAACTGGTTCCGGCGGTGGGGGCAGAAATTTCGGAACAACGTACATAAGGCCCGCAGGATTCGATTCAGCAGCTGTTTCAGTCGGAGCGATAAGAGCCGGCGCAGATGAAGCCGAGGAGGGCTCCCGCCTTGCCGGATTCAGGGCTGCAATCGAGAGGGCCAGCTACTACGGGCTGCTCGCCAGAAGCCATGCGAAAAGGGCAGCTGAAAGGGCCTGGAGTCTGGTCCGGCCTGCAGGCAGGGAGTTTTTCAGGAGCTCCAGGGAGGGATTTGAGACCGGAGTGAAGGGGTTCGGGCTGAACACAGCGAGGAGCAGGGTTTCAAAACCCGGGGAGACGATCCCGGATTCCGAAATCAATGCGGGCCTGCAGGGGCCTGAGGAGGGCAAAAGAATTTTTCGGCCCTGAACCGAGACCCATTTTTAAACACATTTGCATTTCCCGATGAGGATCGTCAGGATAAGCCTCTGGCTGGCGGCCTGCGCCCTGCTGGTCTCGTTGATCCTCGAGCAGCTCCCTCCATTCGGGGCCATGATGCACCATGGCTTTTCCTGGGTTCTGGCGGATCCGGTGATTTACGGAGCGGCAGAAGAAACGATAAACGTAACCGAGGAGGAAATAGCTGCTGCAGGTTCTGAAATGGGTTTTGAGTTTGCCGGGATAGGCAGATCCCCCACGGTGTTAATTCCCGGGAGCGAGAGGCTGGAGAAGGCCGTCATCTCATCCCTCTCCCGGTGCCCTGCAGAGATAACCATGGAGCAGTACTGCCATGCCTCAGACCTCTTGGGCTTCCTCGACATCAGAAACGGTACCAAGCTCGGATCGGCAAAATACGGGATTCTTAGCCCTTATCATGGATTCTGGCTGAAAATCGCACTCTCCGACCCGCCAGAATATTTCGTTGATTATCCGCCCTCCGCAGAAATCTGGGGGAGAATCTACACCAGAATGATCGCCGGTGCCCTTGGGCCCGAACCCGCGGAGAGGCTGGATGCAAGCGCGGGCTACAGGATAGATAGAACTGAACAGATACCTGAAATGCGCTGCAATGACCTCGGCTGCCTGAATGGGGAGAAGGTGACGGTTGAGCTCTCATACGCTGCAGTGTTCAGCACCGGACATGTTTTCAAAAGAGAACAGAATTCCGTCGAATTCTTCTTTGCGGAACACCCGGGATGCGAGAGGCAGCAGCAAAACGGGGTTTTCGTGGAGCACTGCAGAGAAAACGGAAAGTACAGGGTTAGGGCATGGGTTGAGGGCGGCAGAGATCCGCAGGATTTTACGATACGCGGATTCCTTACGAGGGCGGAGATAGGCTATCAGGGCTATCACGGCAATTCAACCAGGCTGATTGCAGACTGCCACCAGCTAGTTAGGGAGCACTACGGCAGCGGCGATGAGAGGTGGTATTATCTCAGCGGAAGAGCCGAGATTCTGCTGCAGAACGGCAACGAATCCACATGGAACGGAGAAACTTTTATTCCGATATTCCGCTGTGCTGACTGCGCTACGGAGGTTTCCTGCACCCTATACCTTTCGGACTCGGTTTCGGTACCCTTTACGTCCTTCGAGAGGAAATGCCCTGCAGGTAACTTCAGCTACCACTACCGCCCGCCATACTGCGAGCGTGATGGAAGCTGCCTTCCGGCGGTGGAGCTCAGTAACTTCAGCGGCGTCAGCGCTCCGGAGCATGCAAAGAAGCCGTACAGCTGCCAGAGCAATGCTGCAGAGGAGTTCGTGCTCAGGGCCCTTGCCGAGGCGGTCAAGAAAAAGACCGCTGACAAGGTGCGCGAAGTCCTGGAAAGGGCTGCCAGAGAGAATTTCTGGAATAAATACTTCGACAGGCTGAACGAAAAGGCGGCGAAAGAGCTCCTTCAGTACTTCTACCTCGTGCAGATACCCCTGAGCATTGAAAGAGACGATTCGGTGAATTGCACAGAATTGGAGGCGATTGTCAGGAAGAAGGGAAATGAAAGCATAATCTACGCCCTCAGCGTTCTCTTTGAGAACACCACCAGGCAGAACACCAGCGAGACCCTGTGCGCTGTAACGGGAAACTGGAGCACGGCCACGAAATGCAGGGCCTCGTTCATACAGCTGGAAGCAGGGAGCTTCGGCAAAACACTTTACGAAAGCCTCTGCGGGAAATACTTTGTGGCTGAGCTCGCCCAGATCCGGAAGCCCTCGGTTTTAGAGGCCTCGAAGTACATAAAAATTCCGGAAAAAATTCTCTTTGCCCGCGGCTACAGCCCCAGCCCGGGAGTAGAGTACCCGCGGAGTGAATATTGCGGGACTTAGCATCTTTGCGACGGCAAACACTTGCAACAACTGCAACTCCCGCGATGCGGAAGGAAGAATTCAAGGCTTCGAGGCGATCTCCGCTGTAGCTGGGCTTCTTGCAGGCTTATGGAATTTTATGATTAGTTTGTAATAATTGTGAAAAACTTTAAATATTCTTCGCTTTACTTTTCTTGTTAGCAAGGATAGAATGTTCCTTGCTTGCAGAGGTGAAATATGAAAAAGTTGTTTGCTGGTGTGTTGGTTTTAGTACTGCTCTGCCTGCAGACAGTGAGCGCGGAAACTCCAATTTCAAGCTGTACTAATATAGACTACTCTGGGTACTACAACCTGACGCAGAACCTCACAGGGCTTAAATCGGGCGCTGATTACTGCATAAAAATAACAGCAAGCGACGTAATCCTTGACGGGAACGGGCACTCCCTGACAGGTCTGGGAAACGGGAATGGGGTCTACGTTTATGGTGCCAGCAACGTAACGATCAAAAACGTTACAGTTGAAGATTATGTATATGGAGTCTATCTCTACTCTTCGAGCAACAGCAATGTAACTAACGTTACGGTGAGCGGTAATAGTATGTATGGGATCTATCTTTCCTCTTCGAACAACAACAATATAACCGATGTCACCGCAAGCAACAATGGGATTGGAATCCTTGTCCAATTTTCGAGCTACAACAGTATAGCAAACGTTACAGCAAGCAGCAACGGAGATGGGGTTTATCTCTACTCTTCAAGCAACAACAGTATAGCAAACGTTACAGCAAGCAGCAACAGCTACTGTGGGATTCGTCTCTATTCCTCGAGCTACAACCGTATAACAGACGTTACAGCAAGCAACAATGAAGATGGAATCTATCTCTACTCTTCAAGCAACAACAGTATAACCAATGTAACTGCAAGCGACAACAGCTATGGAATCTTTCTCGACTATTCGGACAACAACAATATAATCGATGTCACCGCAAGCAACAATCAGGGATCCGGAGTCTATCTAGAGTCCTCCTCAAACGTCACAGTTGCGAAGAGCAAAATCAGGAGTAACAATTTGGGAGGTACGTGGGCCGGAATTTTTGTCCACAACTCCTCGAATATCACGGTCTTCGAGAATACTGTGACCAACAACAAATATTACGGATTGGTAATTTACAATGTCCAGAATTTAAAACTGCAAAACAACCAGATCGTCGACAACTGCGGGGGAGAGGCGGGAGCGTATCTCCACTCCATCACAGGCGGCTCGGTTACAGGAAATAACATCTCAGAGAATACTGGTATAGGTCTGGCCATCTATTATTCTTCGAACAACATTATCGAGAACAACACAATTCAGGGCAATCTCAAGGGAGGGATCTACCTCTACTCTGCGAGCAACAACACTATAACCAACGTAACCGCAAATAACAACAACTACGAAGGGATCTTTCTCTACTCTGCGAGCAACAACAACACTATAACCAACGTAACCGCAAATAACAACCTCGAAGGGATCCTTCTCTCTTCTTCGAGCAACAACAACACTATAAAGGACAGTGTTCTGAAGAACAACAGTTACGGAATCGTTCTCGAGTCTTCGGGCAACAACCTGATCTACAACAACTACTTCAACAACACAAACAACGTCACAATCTATGATAGCCAGCCAAACACGTGGAACGTTACCA
>QNUZ01000133.1 GCA_004347865.1 Archaeoglobi archaeon
ACGATTGCTGAAATCATGGCATACGAGGATCTTGGCTTCTGCAAGCGTGGAGAGGGATACAAACTGGCACAGGAAGGGCAGACATATATCGGTGGAAGAATTCCGGTAAACGTGGATGGCGGACTTAAGGCCAAAGGTCATCCCATTGGTGCCACAGGAGTAAGTATGGCAGTTGAGGCTTACAAGCAGTTGCTTAGGAAGGCTGACAAGGGTAGACAGGCGGACATAAAGAATGGAAGATGGCTCACGCACAACGTCGGCGGAACAGGGCATTACACTTACGTTACTATATACGGTCTTGAGAAGAGGTGATGGAGATGGATGTAAAGGAGGCAATAGAAAAGACGGGATTTCCGATCATTCCAGACGAGAAAAGTGGGGCCTTACAGTGGTATGATGTCAGAGAGCTCAGGCTGAGATACATACTCTCAGTGGAGGGAATAAAGAAGTTCTACGAGGGCCTGAAGGAGGGTAAGCTTCTTGCGACAAAATGCAAGTGCGGCAGACTTTTCTTCCCTCCGCAGAAAGATTGTCCGAGCTGCAAGAAGTCGGAGATGGAATGGGTCGAGCTTAGAAAGGAGGGTGTGCTTGAAACGCTCACCGTGATACATGTCAGGCCTACAAGCTTCTCTCATTACGATCCTTACGTCGTTGGCATTGCAAAGCTCGATGACGGCGTTAGAATTCTGGCGTGGTACCGCGGAGAGCCCAAGCTGAAGCAGGGACAGAGAGTCAGGGTCGAGATAGTGAAGCGAAAGGAAGGCTATCTGACGTACGAACTGGTGCCCATTTAGCCGAGTTAATAATTCGAAATCTTATTTTTTAAAATAGAAAATTTTTTATTCCACCTTTCAGCACTCGGGATGGTGGTAAAATGAAAATTATTGTGCTTGCAAAACATGCTCCGGATCCGCAAAGCGAGGTCGGAGTTGCTGCAGACGGCAAGAGTCTTTCCCTTGGTACGGCTGTTTTCGACATAAATGACTGGGATCGCTATGCAGTCGAGGAGGCAATCAGGATAAAGGAAAAGATGGGTGGAGAGGTAGTCGTCGTTGGTGTAGGTAAGACCGAGGACACGCTGAGAAAGTGCCTTGCAATGGGGGCAGACAGGGCGATAAAGATTCCGGTGGAATCCGGACTCGACGCCTACCAGACTGCTGAAGTTATCTACGAGGCAATCAAGAACGAGAAATTCGACATGATCTTTGCAGGTCTGATGAGCCAGGATCTGAACAACTCACAGGTCGGCGTGATACTTGCAGCGATGCTCAACCTGCCTTTCGCCACAGCCGTGACATCGCTTGAAATCGGCAACGGTGTGGTAACCGTCAAGAGAGAAATCGAAGGCGGATATCAGGAGGCGGTTCAGCTACCCATGCCATGTTTGCTGACGATACAGAGCGGTATAAACGAGCCGAGATACGTTTCAGTTATGGGAATAAAGAAGGCAAAGACAAAGGAGCTAAAGGAGGTGGCCGTATCGCCGAAGACCTCTACGGTTGAAGTGGCAAAGATGTACCTGCCGCCTGTGAAGAAGGCAGAACTGATCACTGGTGATCCGTCCCAGATAGCGGCAAAGATTATTGCAATTCTTAAAGATAGGGGGTTGATAGGATGAAGGTCTTTGCAGTAGCCGAGCACAGATTTGGAGAGCTTAATCCGCTGAGCATCGAGCTGCTCAATCTGGCGAACAAGCTTGGCGAAAGCAATGCAGTTGTAATTGGAAAGGACGTTGGCAAATTCGCAGCAGAGCTCGCCAAATACGCCGACAAGGTTTGGAAGATCGAAGATGCTAGCCTCGAGAACTACAACCCCGAGCTTTACATAGACGTTCTGCTACAGCTGTTCCAGAAGGAGAAACCCGACGTTGTGCTCATAGGAAACACTGCCCAGGGCGCTGAATACGCTCCCTACCTTGCGGTGAAGATGAAGGCCCCCATAGTCACAGATGTTGTTGGTGTAAGCTCCGCCAACGGTCTTGTGGCTTCGAGATTCGTGATGCAGGGCAAGATCATGGTAGATCTGAAGGTCAAGTCAATGCCCTGTGTTCTGACGATCAGACAGGGAGCATTTAAAGAGGGAGTGCAGAAGAACGGTAAAATAGTTGATGCGGGCATAAAGCCATCTAAACCGGCCGGCAGGAAGTTCCTCGAGTACGTGCAGCCTGCAGTTGGAGAAGTTGACATAACCAAGGCGAACATAATCGTTGCAGTCGGCAGGGGTATCGAGGATGCCGCAAACATTTCGCTAGCTGAAGAACTTGCCAAGGCCCTTGGAGGTGTAGTCGCGGGTAGCAGACCTGTCATCGACAACGGATGGTTGCCTAAGGACAGACAGGTGGGTATTTCCGGAAAAGTCGTTAAGCCCAAGCTATACCTGGCTCTCGGCATCAGCGGTGCATTCCAGCACGTCATGGGCATGAAAGACAGCGAACTGATCATTGCGATTAACAAGGATCCAGAGGCTCCGATTTTCGGCGTTGCACACTATGGAGTTGTTGCCAACCTGTTTGACATCGTTCCGGAGCTCTTGGACAAGCTGAAGGGAAAGTAATACCTTAGTAAACTAAAATTTATTAACAACTCACTTTACTTTTTTTATGTGGCGGAAAATTGCGGAGAAGTTCGAGAAGTATCCCTCACAAATTGCTGTTGTTAGAGAATTTCTAAGACTCGGGATCTCGGTTAGAAACGGAAAAGCTTACTGCGGCAATATAGAGCTCATTCCATCCAAAATCGGAGAGGCGATAGGAGTAGATCGTAAGGTAGTAGTTTCTGCTATCCAGAACATCGAAAACGATCCGGAATTGAAGAACGTTTTCTCAAATTTGAAGCCCGTTGCGAACATCACCGAAATAGCGCGCTATCTCGGTTTTGGTGTACTTGAAGTCTACGCCGAGAGCAGCAAAGTGGGAATCGTTGCGGGTGTTGCCGGAGCACTGGCGAGGGAGGGGATATCCATAAGGTATATACTTGCGGAGGATCCCGAGATTAGCGTTGAGTCGAAGATGACTATTGTTACGAACTCAAAGATTCCAGGCAAGGTCGTTGAAGAAATACTGAAGGTGGACGGAGTTAGGAAGGTTATAATAAGTTGAATGTCCGAGTTTTTACAGAGTTTAGTTTTGAGTCTTCCCCTTTGTTGATCAGAAGCGTTTTACCTAAATCGTCTCGAAAAGTTAACCATACATTATGGTAATTGTATTGCATTATAGATTAATATTGTAAAAGTTTATATTTTTCCTGTGACAACAACAACGTGGTGAAGCTATGAAAAATTTCGAGATAATGTCTCTAGAGGCTCTTAAAGAAGGCAGAAATTATCTGATGGAACATGAAAGCAAGCAGATTTTAGCAGAATATGGCCTTGAAACAATCGGAGCCTATTTAGCAAAATCCGAGGATGAGGCTGTCAGGATTGCAGGAGAGATTGGATATCCTGTTGTTCTGAAGGTCCTATCGACGCAAGTAATCCATAAATCCGATCAGGGAGGCGTTAGGCTTAACCTTAAGGACGAAAATGCCGTTAGAGAAGCGTTCAGAGAAATATGGCAGAAATTCAGAGATAAGGGGATGATCGGGGTTTCAGTACAGAAAATGGCTGAACCTGGAATCGAAGTTATTGTCGGAGTGACTAAAGACGAAACCTTTGGTCATATTCTGATGTTCGGTCTGGGCGGCGTTTTTGTGGAAGTTCTGAAGGATGTTAGTTTCAGATCAATTCCAATCACGGAACAGGATGCAGAGGACATGATAAAAGAAATAAGAGGTTACTCTATTCTGAAAGGTTATAGAGGATTTTCTGCAGATATCGAGGCTTTGAAGCAACTCTTGATCAGGATATCGAGAATAGTCGAAGAAAACCCAAGAATAAGGGAAATGGATCTAAACCCGGTTTTTGTTTATCCAAAAGGGTATAAGATCGTCGATGCTAGGATTATCCTCGAATATGCCGAACATACTAAGAATGAGTACACACAGAGCGATTTGAGACCTCTGTTTTATCCGGAAAGTGTCGCGGTGATTGGTGCATCAAACAATCCCGGAAAGCTGGGATGGAATGTTTTTCGAAACCTTCTGACCCATGGATTTAAAGGCAGGCTTTACCCGGTAAACCCGAATGCAACTGAAATTCAGGGAAAGAAAGCTTACAGAAGCATAAAAGAGGTCCCGGAACCTGTTGACGTTGCAATCATTCTCGTTCCTGCAAAGCAGACACCGAATGTAGTGCGGGAATGCTGCGAAGCTGGGGTTAAGTTCATAATAGTCGAGTCTGCGGGATTTTCCGAACTCGGAGAGGAAGGTAAGGCCCTTGAAAAGCAGATGAAGTCGGAAATAAGGAAATATGGATGCAGACTCGTTGGACCGAACTGTGCCGGAATTATAAACACCCATAGCGGATTTGTCGGGTCATTAGGCCTTCTTGCGGAACTGGGGAAGGGTAACATTGGCCTGATAGCGCAGGCAGGAGTTTATGCTGCGGGGTTTCTGTGGGGACTGAGGAAGGTTATGGATTTCGGGATAATAGCCACGATAGGAAACAAGCTTGACATAAACGAAACGGACATGCTTGAGGCAATTGGAAAAGACGAGAACATCGAAGTGATCTGCATGTACCTAGAAGACGTCAAGGGTGGAAAGAGGTTCATCGAGGTAGCCAAGAGTATAACGAAGCAGAAACCCGTTATAGTCTTAAAGACTGGGAGAACTGAAGAGGGTAAGAGGGCTGCATCAACCCATACCGCTTCTCTTGCCGGCAACGATCAGATTTATAGCGCTGTTTTCAGGCAGACGGGCATAATAAGGGCTAGGGACAACGAACACCTCTTCGCTTTGGCAAGAGCATTTTCAAAGCAGCCTCTGCCAAAGAACAATGCGGTCTTTGTAATAACCTATGCAGGCTCTCTTGGTGTGGCTTCCGCAGACGCCATCTCCCTCAGCGGTCTCAGGCTGGCAGAGATCCCGAAGGAAGTTAGAGATAAACTCAGGAAATTGATGCCGAGCTATGTTGGAAGCTTTAATCCGCTTGATCTGACCTTTGATCAGAATCCAGAACAGGTTAAGGAGGTAATAGAGACGGTTTTGAGATGGCAGGGTATTGGGAGCATTGTCTTAATCATGCAGACGGAAAAGTTCGGAGAGTACGTAGACGTCTTGAGATCGATTGATTACAAGGGTGTGCCGATATTTGCGGTCGTTTTCGGAAGGGAATTTGTAATGGAGGATGTTATAAAGCTCGAAAGGGCAGGAATCCCAGTCTATACGACTCCTGAGCAAGCAATTGAAGTTATTGCTACAATGTGGGGATACAAGAGTAGATTCAAACTCTCAGAGGAGATCGCTGGTTATCCAGATATCGGGTCACTAACGATTTCTGAGTTTAAAGCCGGGGACTCCAAGCAAAGCCGCTTGACATCATAGATTTTTTCGAGGCAGTTTTTGGGCAATGGCAGCAAATATAACTTCGAGCAGCAGCAGTTTAGTGCTAGGGGATTGCAGGCGTAAATCTAACCTTAGACAGCGCTGAGAACGGCATTTCGGGTTACAACATAACGGTTCGGCTTAAATACAACCTTTTCTGTTCACATATATTTTTATTTAACTATATTTCTTTAGTAGTCCGATCAATTTCGTTAATAGTCCGATCACTGACGTCATTGCAAAGTAAAAGACGGCTGTCAGGACTGCACAACCGAACAGAGCACATATAAAAAGAACTGGCACGGCAATAATAGATTCTTCTACCCATTTTAGCAGTACAGGCATTACAATCGCATACATAGTAAGTGCGGATAGAATCATTGCTAGCCCTATAACTAAACTTCCTTTTTGCTTCAACTCGCTATCCGAGATCATAAGCTCCCAATCGTCTTCTTCCATTCTCTCACCCAATCCAGACATTCTTTTTTAACTTTCAATCCCCCATTTTGCTCTGGTTTGAACTCAACTTGTTCTGCTGATCTGAGCAACAAACCCCGCCCTGAAGGGCGGGGAGGAGGTCGGTTGAACTATCAGCATCTTTGGGTTTAAAAAATGCTGAGTCAAAAAGAAGATATATATGTGGGGTAAATCTTCAAAGAGAACTATGGTCCCAAGATCGCAGATTCAGGAATTCAAATTCGTGCACGAAATTTTCAAACTTCTTGGAGAGATTTTGAACGAGATTGCGGATTTAGAGGAAAAGGAGGGAAGGCAGATAGACGAAATACTAAAAGAAAGATTGAGCCCTCCATAGAGGTAGCCTTTGCTCCGGAAGCCTCCTTTCAAAGTTCAGCTCATTGTGCAGCTTAGCGCAGTTATCCGCAAGCTCTCAAAGGGCAGAACAGTCCTCTAGTATGAAAGTGTTCGCTCTCCTCACTTCCGACACCTTTCTGGGCTTCAATGAATTTTTAATTTTTAAGGTCTATTATATATGGGCATATCGACAATCACACGGTTAAAACCGTAGGCTTTCTTGTCGATTTTCGTGTAAATCTGTTAGATTAGGATTTCATTTCATAGAAGTTTCTCCTGATCGAAAAATATTTATCCTTCCGAATCCATTCAAGACGATGGCAGTTAAGATAACAATAACTGGCAAAGTCCACGGAGTCGGCTATAGGGCTTTCCTTCTTGAGGGGGCGGACAGCCTGCTTATTCCGAAATTCGAGGCGAGAAATGTAAAGATAAACGGAAAGGAAGCTCTGATAGTTCTCATCGATGGAG
>QNUZ01000134.1 GCA_004347865.1 Archaeoglobi archaeon
AAGGTCGGGGACAGGGTAGGAGTTGTGAGCTGGAACACGCACCGATTTTATGAGCTTTACTTCGGAATTCCTGGAATAGGTGCTGTTTTGTTGCAGATGAATCTCAGGCTCCATCCCGAGGAGATGCTATACGTGGTCAAACACAGCGGTGCAAGGCTATTTTTCGTTGACGAATCTCTGCTCCCTCTGGTTATTCCGCTGGTAGAAGCAGTAAAAGGGGCAAAATTTGTTGTTATGAGCGATGAGAAACCTCCAGAAACGTTTTTCGAAACTTACAGCTACGAGGATCTTCTCAAAGAGCAGGATGAGAAATACGATTTTCCAGTTCTGGACGAAAGATCCGCATATTCGGCCTGCTATACTTCCGGAACTACTGGGAAGCCTAAGGGAGTTTATTATTCGCACAGATCGATAGTTTTGCATTCTGTTGCGATCTTCACAGCTCTTAGCATAAGCAAAAGCGATGTTTTCATGCAGATAGTTCCGATGTTCCACGCTTCGGGCTGGGGTGGGTTTTTTGCTGCTACGATTGCAGGTGGAAAGATAGTTTTCCCGGGGAGATTTATGTTGGACGATCTGAAACCAGTTGTCGACCTGATTCTTGCCGAGAACGTCACGGTAACCGCCGGGGCTCCGGCAATATTCATTCCGATGCTCAATTACCTTCAGAAACTTGAAAACAAGCCTAAATTCAATCTAAGAGCGTTTAGCGGTGCTACAGAACCACCCTTGGCAATGATGAAGGGATTAAAAGAGTTCGGCATCGAAATAATTCATGCTTATGGCGCTACCGAAACGAGTCCGCTGGTCTGCTACAATTTTCTGAAGCCAGAGCTTGAGACGCTTGGCGATGAAGAGAAATGGGAAATAAGAAGAAAGCAAGGAATCCCAGTTTTCGGAACGGACGTTAAAATCGTGGATGAGAGCGGTAGAGAACTTCCTTGGGACGGGAAAACAATAGGAGAACTGTGCATTCGTGGTCTCTGGGTTACTGGGGAGTACTACAAGGAT
>QNUZ01000135.1 GCA_004347865.1 Archaeoglobi archaeon
AGGAGGATATGTATGGGACCCATCTGACCAACCCTCGTTTACCACTTTTTCATAGGCATCATTGAGAAGCTGGCCCATACGATCCTGAAGAATATCTACGCCAAAAAGGTAGCCCCAATCAGACGCAGTAAAATCAGCACAGTTGATGGTGAACTCCTTATGTTGCCTAGACGATGATGTCGTTCCTCTTGGTGCCCAGATCTGCACATCTAAAGGTTCGCTTCGAATATCCCATCCTCTTTGAGCAAGTGCCTGTTCTTGGAGGAGTTTCTGAGGAGAACTCGGCGATAAGGGCACATCTAACCATTGAAAGATTCCGAGAGTGTCAAATAACAGTGCAGCACGAGTCTTGGTTATAGCAGAGATCGTAGTCTCTGGTTCTCTGGTGCACAACCCTTCAAGAAAACTCCCTAGGGTGTAGGATTTCCCGGACCCTCTTTTGCCGAAGATAGCAACCACATGAGGAATAGAAAGGTCGAAATCAACTCTAACCAATTGCCCAGCTTCGGCAAGCCTGCCAAGAAAAACATGCTCCTTTCCTTCATCGTGATTTCCGATTAGGATGCGACGACCATGGGTTAGTCTGGGTTTTACCGTAAATTTTTTCATTGTGATCATCCAAATATGAGAGGAGCGATCTCATTCACAGTATCCGGTTCAATTATAGGTTTTCTCTCATCCCAAGCTGATATAGCACATTCATTGACAGCCTTGATGAGATTTCGGGGCAATGCCTTTGTGGGGTCCTGCGAAGCAAACTCGCAGAGCATCGCAAAAGCCTCTGCCGTAAACGGATAGGTCTCAAGGCTCACTCCAAGAGATTCTTTTTGAATTTTTTCCTCTGCCTTGTTTTGTTCAACCAGTTCTGCTAAAAGTTCTTTCAAGAATATCTCCACATCCTTAATAGAAGGAAGTGGAGGTATTTCAACGAAGTTGTTTTCTCCTATACGGGTACGGACATCCGCCCTGACTAGAAGTTCTGCCATGTCATCAAGCGTCAGAGCGTA
>QNUZ01000136.1 GCA_004347865.1 Archaeoglobi archaeon
CGCATGCATAAACATAGCCCGCAGGTTAATGAGATCTGCGGGATGGGGGAGCTGTGAGCCCCCCGAACCGGCAGATGAGGGGAGGGGCGTAAAGCATCCCTTAACGCCGGAAGCTCCCGACTTTAGTCGTGGAGCAGCTCACCTGTGAAAGAAGGCTATCCTTCCCTATTCTTTCAGCCCTGATCTTTAACACGGAATCTCGGTTAACCGTACCGCCGACGACCTTGTCCCCCCGTTTCTTTAAGGATGGAATTGGCTCTCCGGTTATCATGGACTCATCAACGAAACTCTCTCCCTCCAAAACTGTTCCATCGACGGGTATTCTCTCCCCGGGTTTAACTAGAACAGTTTCTCCGACGCCCACTTCTGTTAGAGGGATTCTTATTTCCCTATCCTCTCTCAAAACAGTTGCCTCTTTTGCTTGAAGCGCAACAAGCTTTTTTACTGCTTCTCCGGTTCTTTTCTTCGCCCTTTCCTCAAGGAACTTGCCGAGAAGGAGAAAGCTCATCAGCACAACGCTTTCAGGAAAGAAATTGAATTCTTGGGGGATAAAGCCGATAGTTGCCAGTACACTTGAAATGTATGCCGAGCTGATTCCAGTGGCATACATGACTTCCATGGTTAGAGTTCTATTTTTAATTGCACCAATTGCCTTTTTGAAGATTCCAGCTCCGGCAAAAGCAATGGCAAAGCTTGCAATCAGAAATTGGATTTCAGGATAAATTACTCCTTTCAGAGAAAAAAGAAAGATTCCCGAAATCCAGCCAACTATGAGATTCCTTTTGGCACTTTTAAGCTCATTTTCTTCAACTGAGCCTTCGATACCGAGAAATTGATAGCCAATTCGCTCAATTTCTTCCCCGATTCTCTCGAGCTGGATCCTTGATGGATCGTATACTATTCTGGCTTTTTCCGTTGCGAGGTTGACAGCTGCATCATAAACACCCGGTAATCTTTTGAGGGTTTCCTCCACGGTCTTTGCGCACATTGCGCAACTCAGTCCTCCGATTTTTGCCACAATTTCTCTGTATTCGGAGCTCATGATCTAAAATTGTTTGGAACAAAGTTAAACCTTTTGGGGTTTTGCTTAAATTCTTTTAATCTGCTGCGTAATTTTTCTGTGCGGCTTCGGGAGCTATTTGTGGAGAAGCTCAGAAACCTGGGGATTAAAAGAATAGGGGTGAAGATAAGGATTCCGCGTTCAAAGGACATCATAAGATCCCTTGCTCTTGAAGTTGCAAATGGAAAGGCTGAAGTTTTCAGAGGGGACGGGGGGATTAACTTTTCTTTCGATCTTGAGGGAAAATATTTGCCTGAACCGCCCGAAGCGTATGTTGGTACAGCAGGAGAGCGCCTTTTTGGAAAGGAGGATTTAATCAGAGGCAGATATTTCCCAATCATCGCAGTTGACTGCAGGTTTTACGATCTTCATTCCGATAAGGAGAAAAGAAAGGTCCATCTCCAAGTTACCAAGACACTCGGCACGGTCAGGGAGTTTATGTGGGATGAAAAACTCGTTGTTGCTGCGAAGGATTTTGGCGTTGGAATTTACTGCGAAAGGCTTGAGGAATTTTTGCTTGGGAGAAACATAGATGAGGTTGTGCTGCTAGATCCTAGTGGTGATGAGGTGTTCAAGGGCGAAAAGGCAGAATGCTATGTTATAGGCGGGATCGTGGATAAAGGTGAGAATAGGAATCTGACGAAGCTGATCGGGGATGAGCTTGAAAAGGCTGGAATCAAATGCAGAAGGCAGAGAATAGAGCTTAGAGGAGACATAATCGGCGTTCCCGATAGAATAAACCATATCGCGGAAATCGTGCTTCGTGTTGTTGTCGATGGCAGTGACGCCGAAACAGCTATAAGGGCTGTTCAGCCAGTGGTTGTGGCGAAGTGGAGGCTTAGGAAGGAGCTTCCCAAGAGAGCCATCCGGCTTCGATTGGGGGAAAAGACAATCCGGGTACTGGCAAAGAGTGTTTTCAGGGAGTTTGACTGGCTTAACGTTCGCCAAACAGATTTCTACGATGTTTGCAGGGAGGAAAGATTGTATCTGGTCTCAGATGAGGTTTTTGACAGAATAAAAAAGCTCAGGTGGGATGAAAAAAGGAAATACTATGTTTTGAGTTGACCGAAGAAGTTTTCCGTCAATTTTGAGAACTTTTCGATAATCTTTTCCTCACTCTCGAAGTGTCCGTTCTCGACAACGATTTTTCCGTCCACTATCACGGTGTCAACACATTCGCTCGAGGCGGAGTAAACGAGATTGGCTACCAGATCGTGGCACGGTGTCATTGGGATCTTTTTTAGATCAAGGAGAACCAGATCCGCAAGCCAGCCAACCTCGATTTTCCCGGCCTTTATTCCAAAAGCCCTAGAGGCGTTTTCCGTTGCCATCCTGAACGCATCCACGGCTTTGAAGGAATCCGAACCGTAATAGAACTTTTGGAGAAGTGCTGAGAACTTCATTTCCCTCAGCATGTCAAGAGAATTATTGCTCGCGGCACCGTCTGTTCCTAGGAGAACGTTCAGACTAGAATTCTTCATTTCTGGGTAATTTAAAGCTCTTCCAACGCTGAGCTTCATGTTGCTTGCGGGGCAATGTACGGCATTTACACCCTTTCTGGCCATAAGTCCTATCTCGTCCTTTTCAAGCCAGACGCAGTGTGCCGAAATCAGCCTTGGGTTCAGGAACCCAATTTCGTCGAGCGCACTTACGATCCCCTTTCCATACTTTTTTCTGAACTCAACAACTTCCTTCTCGGTTTCCGCAAGGTGAAAGTGAACGAAGATGTTCTCTTCCTCCGCCATTTCCATCGACCTCTTCAGCCCTTCTAGGCTGACGGTGTATACCGCATGCGGTGCAACAGCCCTTAAAACCCTGTAACCTCTAAGCTCTCTTAGCTCCTTTTCGACCCTCTTTAGGTTGATTTCAAGCAGATCCTTGTTGAAGAAATCGAAGAACGCCGATGAAAGGCAGGCTCTTATTCCTGTTTCTTCCACAGCCCTAGCGGTTGCTGAGGGAAAGAAGTACATGTCCAAAAAGAAAGTCGTCCCGCTCTTGAGCATTTCAATGCATGCGAGCTTTGAAGCCCAGTAAACGATCTCGTCGTTAAGCCTGGCTTCCGCGGGCCAGATCTTCTTTTCAAGCCATTCCTGAAGGGGCATGTCATCTGCGTAGCCCCTGAAAAGGGTCATCGCAGCATGCGTGTGCGAGTTGAAAAGTCCCGGAATTACCGCAAGTCCTTTTCCGTCGATCACGTAATCGCTTTTATCCTTAAAATCCCCGATAGCTGATATCTTGTTTTCCTCTAGGAGAACATTTGCCTGGACAAGCTTTCCATCCCGCAACACTCTTGCGTTCTCGATCAAAATCATGATTCGAGATAGATGCAGGTTTAAATATTTGTTCTTCGGCGAAAAATTTAATTAGGATAAGGTCAAGGAAGGCCGTGCTGGTCCCTTCGGAGCACGAGGACGTCAAGATCGTCAAATGCGGGCATGAAGTTGGTGGGAAGGTGCTTTATTGGGTCCATTTTTACCTCTACAAGGATATTCTCTTCGACTCGGGCTGCCCTCATACTGCAGGGGAAGTCTTTGAAGCTTTCAGAAACAAAAAAGCCACTTTGATCACCCACTACCACGAAGACCACAGCGGGGGAGCTATAGAACTGCAAAAAGTTATGAGAATTTTTGCTCCGCCGAAATCGCTTGAAATTCTGAGAAATCCGCCAGATATTTTGGAATATAGGAAGGTGGTTTGGGGCCAGCCACTGCCGGTGATAGCCGAGCCCTTGCAGGACAGAATTTTCGTTGGTGGCGAGGAGATAGAGGTAATCGAGACTCCCGGCCACAGTTTCGATCATGTCAGCTTTTTAATAGATAAAAAGCTTTTTTGCGGTGATCTCGTAATTTCAAGGGGGCAGGTTGTTTGCATGCGTGAGGAAAGACTATTGGAGACGATAAAGTCGATCGAAAAGGTGCTAAACCTCGATTTCGATTTCGCTTACACAGGAGTGGGTGTTGCGAGCAGAGATGCTGTCGAGGACTACCTCGAGTATCTTTTGGAGCTTAGAGAGAGGGCAGAGAAGCTATACTGGGAGGGAAAGAGCATCGAGGAGATCGTTGACGCTCTATTTCCAAATCCTCCAAGCAAGGCGCTGATGATGGAAGCGATAAGCGAAAAGGAGTGGGCCAGGGAGAACATCGTGAGATCCCTCCTAAACCTTTCGGGAAAAGATTAATTTTTTTCTGCCTAAGGTAGTAACATGTTTCAGTCCGATCTGCAGCTCATAGTCTTTCACTACGGATTCTTCGGAGAAAGGTTCATAGCAAATCTGATGAACTACTCAAATTCCTGTCCCTCATTTGGAGCATGCGGGATAAATTCCTGCACCCTCTGTAAGGAGAAGCTCTACAGCTTCTCCAAGAACATCGTTGCGAGCTTTTCAATGGTCGATCCGAGGACAATGCCGAGCTTCATTGAGGACGCCGAGGACTTCCTCCCTAGATTCATCCCGGAAGCGGATATTGCGATCGCAATAAACCTCCATGCAGACGTCCTCTCGGCTCTTCCTGAGAAAATCGCGGGGAAAGTTTCCGCCCTCATTGTTCCCGTTGAAGAGCCCAAATGGTGCACTCCGGGATTGGCAAAGCAGTTGAAGGAAAAATGCGAGGATCTCGGTCTCGAGTTTTTAGCTCCAAAGCCGTTCTGTGCGATGAGAAAGAGCGGGCAGAGAACGATAGACAGGTTTGTTGAGGAGTTCGGAATCGGATACCCTGAATTCGAGATCGAAATCGAAGACGGAAGGGGAAGGGTGAGAATTCTCCGCAGCCAGCCCTGCGGCTGTGCATGGTTCATAGGAGTGAAGCTTAGGGGTTTTGATTTCTCGGACTACACAATGCGCGATCTCTGGAATACGGTAAGCGAAGCCCATCACAGCTATCCCTGCACGGCAAGCATGGAAAGGGATGTTGAATACGAAGAAACTCTCCTTCACGTTGCGGGCTACATAGCTAGGCATGCTGTAGACAAGGCTCTCGGCTATGAGGGTGATGAAGAAATCCCCGAACAGCTTAGGAAGATTGTTCTTTAACCTTGGATTTGAGAGGGAGCCTCACCTCGAATAGGGCACCCTTTGGGACGTTATCCCTTACTGTTATCCTGCCGCCAAACATTTCGACTATTTTCTTTACTAGGAACAGTCCCAGACCACCGCCCCTTCTTGAGAAACCCGTCTCGAAAATTTTGCTCTTTATTTCATCAGGTATTCCGATTCCATTGTCTGCTATCTGGAGAACGCATTCATTTCCCTCTGTGAAAAGATTTATCGTTATCTGTACGGGGCTTACCTGGCTGTGTATTATTGCGTTGCCTACGATGTTATCAACAACAGATTTTAGAGCCTCGTTTGCCTCTACAAAAGCTTCTTTAATGTTTAAGCTGAAAATAGCTTGGTTGCCATATTTCTCCACAATGTTATTCACGATATCAGCTACGTTCACAATTTTTAGCCTTCCTGAAGCTTCCTCCAGGCTTTTTATGTCGTATATTTTTTCGACTATCTTGTCAATTCTCTGTAGGGCCATTTCTTCATCCTTGATCTCGATTGCCCCTCTTACCACAGCCAAATCGTTTAGTATGTCGTGTCTCAGGAGCTTTGAAAGAAGTGAAAGATACTCATTTTTTCTTTTGAGCTCCTCGTTTGCTTCAAAAAGTTCAGTTGCGTCAATAGTAGTCACATAAACTGCTGGTTCTCCTTTATAGACAATATTTCTTGCCCTGGCAAGGACCCATCTAATCTTGCCATCTTTCCTAACTATTCTCCAGGAGTTATGCGCCTCCTCAGTTCTGATCCCTTTCTCTCTCTGCAGGTAGTTGGTGTAAATTCTCTCTCTATCTTCGGGGTGTATTATTTGAAAAGGATCCATTCCTAGCATCTCCTCTTGAGAATATCCCGCTCCCAAAGCAGCAGCTCTATTCAGAAATACATATTTTCCTTTTTGTATTATGTATATCCCAGCGAGGGAATTGTCGACTAGCATTCTGTAGAATTTCTCGCTATCTGCTATCTTTTCCTCTAGCCTCTTGATTCTTGTTATATCCACGTAATTTCCGACGGCGTAAAGTTTTCTCCTATAGTGAAAGGGGGCGTATAGGCCGAAAACCCATCTAACTCTGCCATCCTTTGTGACGTACCTTATTTCATCAAAAACAGCCTCACCCTTCGAAACTCTTTCAATAATTTCTTTTGCTTTTTCCATGTCTTCTTGATATACCAAGTCCAGAACACTCATGTTCTTCAACTCTTCTGCGGTGTATCCCGTTGCATGACAGAAAATATCATTGGCATAAAGATGCATTAACTTCAGATCGGAAATGAGACTCCTGTTAGCATCCTATCCACTATACTCCTCCAGAACCTGGCGCCAAATTGCATAATTATTATCATAATAAAGGAATATATTATTTTTTCGGTTTTTGAGGCTTCAGGTAGAAAAAAATAAATATTAACTGGGCAAAAAAAGTTTGGCTATGGTAGAGGTCATAATGTCTGGGGAGATACTGAAAGCGATCTCGAGAGCTATCACAGCTCTTGTGAGTGAGTCCAGAATTCACTTTCTGGCCAAGGGCATTCATTCCCGTGCTGTCGATCCCTCCA
>QNUZ01000137.1 GCA_004347865.1 Archaeoglobi archaeon
CTTAAAAGAATTTCTTCAGCGTATTTCGCCTCTTCTGTAAGCCAGAATTTAACGAATCTCTCCGCAAACTCCCTCATCGTAGAATTCTTTATTCTAACCTCCATCAGCTTCAAGAATAGGTAGAAAAGGGCTGAGGAGATCAATATTGATACTATCGAACCCGGTTCGAGGATTAAATACGGAATGGACGAAACTGCAGCTGCGGGAATGAAACCTCTCTCCGAGCAGAAATGCATCACTGCAAGGAAAAGAAAGAATGAACCAGAAAAACTCCCCGAAATGACAAAAGAAGACATGCCCAGAATTGTGGTCAGCAGCGAAAGAAACAGAACCCTTCGAGGGGTGAATTTCAGCCTCAGGAGCTTTATAGAAAAAACAATCGTTAAAGTGATGAGAATAAGGAAAATGAAGGCTGAAAAGCTGTAAAGTACAAAAATTAGGCTTATTATTGAGTATATAACTGCCAGATATCCTTCGTTTGGCAAAGTAAAAAGCTTTCTGCTTAATTCTACAACACTCATAAGAACCTTCTGAGCTGCTCCCAGATTCCGTCGATTTTCTTCTTAACCTCTGGAGACATTTCAACAACTTCTGGCCACTCTCTCTCATAGCCCTCTTCTTTTAATTTCTTCGTTGCATCGATTCCGAGTTTTCCGGCAAGAGAGGGCAGATAGGCTGAATGATCCAGGGCATCCGTTGGTGAGGGCGGAATAACGACGATATCCCTTGCCGGATCGAATCTCGTAGTCACGGCCCAGACCACCTCGCTCAAGTTGTGTACATTTACGTCGCTGTCAACCACGATCACAATTTTGGTCAGAGAAAGCATTCCTGTTCCCCAGAGTGAGAACATAACTTTTTTGGCCTGTCCGGGATATCTCTTCCGGATGGATACAATTGCAAGATTGTGGAATCCCGCTTCACTCGGAAGATTTAGATCAACAATTTCGGGATTCAGGAGCTGTATTATCGGCAAAAAAATCCTCTCTGTTGCTTTTCCGAGCCACATATCCTCCATTGGCGGCTTTCCCACAACGGTCGCATGGTATATAGGGTCTTCCCTGTGCGCGATGTTGGTGATACGGAAGACGGGATACGGTTCGGGAGGAGTGTAGTAACCGGTGTGATCACCAAACGGCCCCTCCATTCGCAGTTCATCTGTCCTCACGTAGCCCTCTAAAACGATCTCCGCAGTTGCAGGAACCTGCAAGTCCACGGTTTCGCAGTCAGCCAACTCCACCCGTTTTCGCCTTAGAAACCCTGCAAAAGCGAATTCGCTTATACCTTCAGGCAGCGGTGCAGTGGCTGAATAGAGAACTGCAGGATCCACTCCTATTGCAACAGCAACCTCTATTCGATCTTTTCCGAGCTCCCTCCATTTTCTGAAATGCTCTGCACCATGTTTGTGGATCTGCCAGTGCATGCCTGTGGTTCTTCCATCAAAAACCTGCATTCTGTAAACTCCTGCATTTAGCTCCCCGCTCTGCGGATCCTTGGTTATAACAACAGGGAGGGTTATGAATCTTCCCGCATCTTTTGGCCAGCACTTAAGAATCGGGAATTTTTCGAGGCTTTCAGCCCTTTTTTCGAAACAAGGCGCTTCGCTGACCTTCTTTGGTGCAACCGCCATCAGATCCTTCAGGGAATCTAGGCTCTTTATCGCATCAAATATTGAAGAGGGGCGATTCTTCAAAATTGAAAAAATCCTATTTCTGATCTCATCAAAATCCTCCATTTCCAGAGCCATCAGCATTCTTTTCTTCGTTCCAAAGGCGTTTATAAAAACGGGTATAGAGTAACCCTTAGGCTTTTCGAAAAGCAAGGCCTTTCCGCCAGTTTTAACAACTCTGTCAGTAATTTCTGTGATCTCGAGCTCAGGACTCACTTCGATATCTACTCTCGCAAGTTCACCCGCAGTTTCGAGTTTTTCTATAAACTCTCTTAGATCCCTGTAGGGCATGCTATATGTGTGTGGTATTTAAAAATATACTTCCATGACCACGGAACTCGGGCAAAATTCTTAATCTCTTGGCTGATTTCCATCCATGGAGAACGTAGAGGTCCTACTCGAAGCCCTTCCGTTTATAAGGGAATTCTACGGAAAGACTATGGTGATCAAAATTGGAGGCCATGCAATGGTGAACGACGAAATTCTCGAAGAAACTGTAAAGGATATCCTTCTCCTTTATTTCGTGGGTATAAAGCCTGTAGTTGTCCATGGAGGTGGACCTGAAATCTCCGAGAAAATGGAAAAACTAGGACTGAAGCCAAAATTTGTTGAAGGGCTTAGAGTCACCGACAAAGAGACAATAGAAGTCGTCGAAATGGTTCTGGATGGAAAGATAAATTCCAAGATTGTTTCGATGTTCATAAAGAACGGTGGAAAAGCCGTTGGACTCAGCGGGAAAGACGGTTTACTTATCGTTGCGGAAAAGAAAGTTATGAAGCTAAAGAAGGGCAGCGAAGAGGCTGTTGTTGATCTCGGATTTGTTGGCGAAACCAAGCTTGTAAACCCCGAAATTCTAAGAATACTGCTGGACAACGGATTCATTCCTGTTGTTTCTCCAGTTTCTGCGGACCTTGAGGGTAACGTTTACAATTTAAATGCGGACAACGTTGCAGGAGACATTGCAGGTGCCTTAAAGGCCAAGAAACTGATAATGCTAACAGATGTTCCAGGAATACTGAGAGATGTCAACGATAAGAGCTCCCTGATATCAAGAATAAAGCTATCCGAGCTTGAAAAGCTCCTCGAAAAGGGAGTTCTAAAGGGCGGAATGCTTCCAAAAGTTGATGCTATAGTAAAAGCCCTGAAAGGAGGTGTTGAGAAAGTTCACGTAATTGACGGATCCAGAAAGCATGCAATACTCCTCGAACTGTTCACCAAGGAGGGCGTAGGAACCTTGGTGGAACTATGAAAATTGGATCTCAGCCAGACATTAGGCATGATCCTAAAGAAGCCTTTGAATTTATAACAAACAGCGGATTTGAGCACATTGAAATTTTGATGGATCACCCTCTTTTTTCTCCAGATGTCATGGGCTACAATGAGCTCATTGAACTGAAATGGAGTTACGACATAGACCTCCTGATTCATTCCCCGAGTACGATGAACTTTATTTCAACTAGTGAGGTTATGAGAAAGGCCAGCTATGCTGAGATGCAGAGGGTTCTGCACATTGCAGACAAGGCGGGTGCGGAAGTAGTAACATTTCACATAGGCTGGAATCCGGCTTTTATCAACAACGGGAGCTTTTATTTCCCAAAAAATCTGTTTGATGAGCACAACGAGAGAGTTTTGCTCAGAGAGCTCAAACCATTTCTTGCAAGAACCGAAGTAACGCTTGCCCTTGAAAACACCATTGAAATTACAGGTGGGCTCGAGAGAGCTCTGAGAGAAATACTGGCTGAAACCGAACTATCCCTGACTCTGGACGTGGGACATTACAACATTCAGAAGTGCGGGATCTTCCTCGAGAACTTCGACAGGGTTGTTAACATACACCTCCATGACAACAATGGAAATAAAGACGAGCACTTGGCCCTCGGAAGGGGGACTGTCGATTTAAGCGCATTTCCTCTTACCAAATACGACGGATATATAACGATTGAAACCCGTGAGGAGAAGTCAATTCTTGAGACAAGAGAGTATTTAATCCGCTATCTTGAGGGAAATTTATGATCGCCCGCGAGCTTGAATTCGAGGGTCATTTGATAGATTCGATGATCTTCCCAAAAGTACTGGATTTAATCCTAGATCTCGAGGGTGAGTTTGAGATTGTAGAATTCAGAATAGGAAAGAGAAAGGAGGACCCAAGCTATGCAAGGATTATAGTTTTCGGAAAAGACGAGGGGCATTTGGAACTAATTCTCAAGGAACTCCATAAGGTGGGGGCGAGAGTTCCTGAAGCCGAGGAAGTACAGCTGGAAGAAGCCCCCGGAGATAAAATTTTGCCCGATAACTTCTACGTTACGACTAACCACCGTACATTCGTCCACTACAGGGGAAAATGGCTCGAAGTCGAGAGAATTGCGATGGATCGGGTAATCGTAATCAAAGACGACAGGGCCCTGTGCGTGCCAATAAGCGAGATAAAAAAAGGGGATCTTGTTGTAGTTGGAGAGAAGGGCGTCAGGATCATTCCGCCTGAGAGGCCCAGAAAGTCCACATATTTCGAATTTATGGGCGGAAGGGTCTCCTCAGAAAGACCAACAGAGAAGATGATAGAGGCAATAGCTAAGGAAATCGTCGATCTGAAAAGAAGCGGAGGGAAGATTGCAGTCGTTGCAGGACCAGCAGTTGATCACACCGCTGCCAGAGATGCGCTTGCAGGGATGATTAGGGATGGCTTTGTGGATCTCCTTCTTTCGGGAAATGCCCTAGCAGTGCATGACATTGAGGTCTCATTGTTCGGTACTTCTCTGGGCATGGACATAAGAACCGGCAGGCCCGTGCCCGGAGGTAACAGACATCACCTCTACACGATCAGCAGAATAATTGCGGCTGGAGGAATAAGGAAGGCTGTAGAAAAAGGGATCGTTAAGGATGGGATAATGTACGAGTGTGTTAGAAGGAACGTTCCTTTTATTCTGGCTGGCTCAATTAGAGACGATGGACCTCTCCCTGAGGTTATAACAGATGTCATGATTGCAAAGGCAGAGATGAAGAAGGCCCTAGAAGGTGTAGACATGGTCCTGATGCTCGCAACAACTCTTCACAGCATTGCAGTCGGAAACTTGCTACCCTCTTGGGTTAAAACAATATGCGTCGACTGCAATCCCGCAACGGTAATGAAGCTGATGGACCGTGGAACACATCAAGCAATTGGCGTGGTAACAGATGTTGGTCTATTCTTACCACTTCTCTATGAAAAGATTTTGGAGTTTGACAGGAGAGAGAGCTAAAAAGATCAATAAACTATTTTTGCTCAAAAATTAAGCGGCCGTTAGAATTATGCTGGACAGAATAAAAGTGACAGAAGCCAGTATGTAGGCAATCAGAAGCTGAAATACTACTGACATGGCTAAAAGTTTATAGCTCCTGACTTCTGAGTGCATCGCCGAAATCGTGGCTACACAGGGTGTGTAGAAGGCAATAAAAACGATAAGAGCAATAGCCTGTGGCGCATTTAGGGCCAGCTGGGCGGAAATTTCAGACAGATCTGAAGTTCCGAATGAGACGGCCAGAGAGGAAATTACGAGCTCTTTTGCAAAGAATCCCATTAGAATTGCAAAACCAAGTCTCGGGTCATCTAACCCAAGAGGTGAGAACATTTTTGCTATAAAAGTTCCGATGACGTTTGTGATTCCGAAGTAGTCCATTAACCACGCAAGGATCGAAAAAGCCAAGATAAACCCAGCGATCTTGTAGATGAAGGATTTGCTCCTCTCCCATGTGATCCACCAAACAACCCTGAGACTCGGGAAGTGATAGGGCGGAAGTTCAAGGAGAAGCTCTGAGGATTCCTCCTTTACAGCTTTTCCGTAGATCTTTGTCGCTGCAAGGAAAAGCGTGGCTGAAAGGAGATAAATTAAAATCACGATCCCGCTCTGAAGAGCCGGAGAGGTTAAAAGAAATACCACGAAGAGAACAATAACCAAAAGCCTTGCCTGGCAGATCACAAAGGGGGATGCGAGTGCAACCCTAATCCTTTCTCCGTCGGTTTCAAGAATTCTGGACGCCATAACCCCGGGAACATTGCAGGCCAAGCTTACGGTAAAGGGAAAAACGGTCTTCCCTGTTAATCCGAACAGGGAGAAAAATCTGTCCATAGACGTTGCAATTCTCGCCATGACACCGCTGTCCTCGATAAGAGACATCAGGAAATTTAAAATTAGGATCAGCGGAAAAAAAGTCGCAACAGCACCTATACCGGCCAGTATTCCGTTTATGAGTAGGCTTTTCAGCCATACATCCGGGAGTATTCCATCCAGCATGCCTGAAATCGTTTCGAAAAACAGAGAAATTATCCCGGAAAGGCTGTATTTTCCGAGAAATTCCGCAATTGTATCGTAGCCAGCAAACCTAGCAATGATGTTCATTGGAAAGCCCGTGTTTATTGTGAAAGCCAGAAATAGTATTCCAAACAAAATCGCAATGGAAAAAACAGGCCCGAATCTCCCGAAAAAGATTTTATCAAGTTTTCTTTCTATTGCTTCTTCGGAAACCTTGACCTCCTTTACAGCACTGTTGAGCAAGCTTTCCACAAACCTGTGGCGATACATCGCAATGATTTCCTCGGGATTTACAAACTTGTTCTCGATCTCCTTCTTTATCTCCTCGACAGCAATCCTTTTATCCTCCGAAAGCCGGGCGAAAACTTCTTCTCCCTCTATTGCTCTAACTGCGAGGCTTCTGCTTCCCAAGAGCTCCTCAACCTTGGCGATATACGGCTCAAGGATTCCGTAGTCGATTCTAAGACCCTTACCCTTCACTCTACCCTCCAAAACGTCCAGAATTCTGTCCATGAGCCTGTTGATCCCCGTGCCATGAAGGGCGCTGATCTGCACAACTTCAACGCCAAGCTTTTCCTTCAGAGTCTCGAGATTTATGTGAATCCCTCTCTTTTCCAGGTAATCCGACTTGTTTATTACCAAAACTGCTTTGCTCTTCATTTCAAGAACCTGAATTGCGAAATA
>QNUZ01000138.1 GCA_004347865.1 Archaeoglobi archaeon
AAAGCCAGGATTTTTGATTTATTCGGCCTGAACACCCTGCCTACAACGCATATCTGGACTTCCTTCTGCAAGGGGTCATCCCCAAGGCTTTTTCAACACAGAACTATTTAAAGCTTGCCCGTTCATCCCAGAGCTAGAGCTCTGGGTTTTCTGGGCACCCATTTTTATAAGAAACCCGAGGTGTGCCCTTATTTTAATAAATTTTCATCAATAAGGTTTGCTCTAGCAAAATTTAAATCTTGTAAGCTGAATGCCGTGAGGGGGTGATCGAATGGCTGAGAACGTTATATTGGTCGGCAAAAAACCTGTGATGAACTACGTTCTGGCGACTATAACTCAGCTTAATGAGGGTGCAAGTGAGGTTACCGTAAAAGCTCGTGGTAGAGCGATAAGCAGAGCTGTGGATGTTGTAGAGATCGTCAGAAACAGATTCGTCCCTGGTCTGAAATTAAAGGGAATAAAGATCGATACTGAAGAGCTTGAATCCCAGGAAGGAAGGAAGGTTAACGTTTCTACAATAGAGATCACAATTGCCAAGTAGAAAATTTTTTAAATTTTTCAAAATAAAACCCAGTCGTGAAGGTTGGGTATCTCTGCACGTTTACCCCTAAGGAGTTAATACATTCCGCCGGGTTTTTACCATATCGTGTTTTCGCTACAGATAGACCTATAAATCTGGCTTCTGCATACATTCAGAGCTACTCATGTTCGCAGGCCAGAGGATCGCTTGAATGCGCCCTTCAGGACGACTTTCATGCCTTTGTTTTTACAAGGTGCTGCGACACGCTGATGAGGCTAACTGATATTTTTGAATTCGCCGGAAAGAGAGTTTGCAACATTGAGTTTCCAACGAAGATCGGAAACGTTGAATACTACGTGCAGGAACTGAGAGATTTCATTGAAGTCTTGAGAGAGTGGGGAGGAGAAGTGAACTTTGAGAGGCTCATGGAGAGCCTTAAATTGTATAGGAAACTTGAGGAAAAGCTGAAACAGCTTTTTGCACTATCCCCAGATTACGAAACGGCAATTAAAGTTCAGCAGATTGAAGTCCGCGATGCGATAAAACTGGTTGATGAAAAAATCAGAACTGCGAAAAAGGAAAAGGAAAAGCCGAAGGTTCTAATCACAGGAAGCGTATGCCCCTACCCAAAGGTATACGAGATATTTCGCGAAGCAGGCTTCTCTGTTAAGGATGATTTGTGCACTGGCAGCAGATTTTTTGAATACAGTTATCCTGATTTTGAACCAGTAGATCTTGATTCTGCGCTGAAATTCATCGCGGAAAAGTACATGAACAAGTCTCCGTGTCCAACTAAGCACTACGAAAAGGATAAAAGATTTGAATACGTTCTAAAGCTGGCTGAGGACTGCGATGCGGTGGTATTTTTACTAGTTAAATTCTGTGATCCGCACTTCTTCGACTATCCGCAGCTTAGGGCGAGACTGGAGGGAATGGGGAAAAAGGTCGCACTTATAGAGCTTGAATTTCCAGTGGTCTCTTTTGAGCAGATTCGGACAAGAGTTGAAGCACTCAGAGAGGTGATTTAGATGAAAAGACTGAGAATATCCGAAAAAATGCGCGAGCTCATGACAGGGTACTATATGGCAGGTATGCAAGCGGAATGCAACGCTTGGATCACCAGCGGGGCTCCAGTGGAATTGCTCCATGCCTTGGACGTTTATCCAGTTTATCCCGAAAATCACGGTGCGTTAATAGGGGCAACAAAGTTGGGTGGTTATTACTGTGAATTTGCAGAAAAGAATGGTTTCTCTAGGGATCTCTGTTCCTATGCAAGATGCGACATAGGTTGTGTTTTCGCCGGTACAAGTCCAATCGGAGGATTGCCAAAACCCACTTTTCTCTTTGCGTGCAACAACATATGCAATACTGTTGTAAAGTGGTATGAGGTCTTGAGCAGGATATTCAAGGTTCCGCTATTCGTCTTGGACATGCCATTCATCAGAAAGGAGCTGAAGGACTGCCACTTAAGATACGTTGAAGAGCAATTGTATGACTTTATCAGTTTTGCAGAGAGAGTCACAGACAGAAAGCTTGATGACGCGAAGCTCAGGGATGTTGTGCTAAAATCCATGGAGAGCGTTGAACTGTACTCGGAATGCCTCAGAACTGCAGCCAATAAGCCATCTCCGATGACCTGTTTCGATGCATTTGTGAACATGGCTCCAATCGTATGTCTTCGCGGAACCGATCATGCAGTCTCCTTTTACAAGGAGATGAAGCAGGAACTCGATGAGAGAGTAAAAGAGGGAGTTTCAGCGATAGAGAGAGAGGAGATAAGGCTGCTGTGGGATAATATCCCCGTGTGGTATAGGCTGAAGTGGTTTGGCGAGTTCTTTGAAAAAAGGAATGCATGTCTGGTCGCAGATACTTACACCAATGCTTGGTCGGGTTTTAAGGTCTCGAGAGGTGAAGATGTCCTTTCTGGAATGGCTGAGGTTTATACGGTCTCCTATTTGAACATAGGGATGGAAATGACTGCAGAGATAATAAACAAGCTAATAGATCTATATGACGTAGATGGCGTTGTTATGCACTCGAATAGGAGTTGCAAACCGTACTCCTTCGGACAGTATGAGATTCAAAAAAAGCTCAGCGTCCCCTCGGTAATAATCGAGGCAGACATGGTCGACGAACGTGTCTTTAGCGAGGCACAAGTTGTTACCAGACTGGAGGCATTTCTGGAGATGTTATGATTACTGTTGGAATAGATATTGGTTCAATAACTGCGAAATGCGTAGTATTAGAGGATACCAGAATTCTGGGCTATAAAATTTCAAGAGTAAAGCCGAATCTGGAGGTTACAGCAAAGGAAATTCTGGCAGAGACGCTTAGTTTTGTGGGATTGAAGAGAGAGGATGTGGGAAGAATCGTTGCAACAGGATATGGACGAAACATGGTGGATTTTGCTGACAAGAAGATAACGGAGATTAGCTGTCATGCAGCCGGAGCATGCTTTTTGATTTCAAACGCAGGCACCGTAATAGACATCGGCGGTCAAGACAGCAAGGTCATAGCTGTCGAGAATGGAAAGGTTCTGGATTTCGTCATGAACGACAAATGCGCCGCTGGTACAGGAAGATTTATTGAAGTCATGGCAGCTGCTTTAAACCTGAGAATCGAAGATGTTGGGAGTCTGGCTGTTAAGGCTACAAAGAAGCTTAAGATATCTTCGACCTGCACAGTCTTTGCCGAAACCGAAGTTGTCAGCTATATATCTTCTGGTGAGAAGGTCGAAAACATAGTCGCAGGCGTTTGCGATGCGATCGCAGGTAGAATAATTGCAATGGCAAATAGAGTGGGGATAAGGAGAGAGGTTGTCCTCACAGGAGGAGTTGCGAAGAATTTAGGAGTCAAAAGAGCTATAGAAGAGAGGCTGGGTTTTCCAGTAATTGTGCCTGAAGAACCGCAGATTGCTGGGGCTCTCGGGGCAGCAGTTTTGGGGCAAAAAGCGTAGCGCCCGGGCCGGGATTTGAACCCGGGGCGAGGGCTCGACAGGCCCTCATGTTGGGCCGGACTACACCACCCGGGCTTGAAAGGAATTAAGCCAAGGATTTTTAAATTTTTGCAATTTTTAAACTTTCACTCATGCGTGTAAATTGCAACAATTTCATCATTTGCTTTTTCGATTTTACAGAAACCGAATCTCTCGAACTGCACGACCCTCCCGACTTCCTTTTCAACACCTCTTTCAGCGTAACCCTCCCAGATTCTATCTCCCAACACCTTGCATTTCTTTGAAAAGCTTTTTGGAAGCCAGTGGATGATATTTCTACCCTTTTTTGCCTCTAAAAGCTCATAACTCACAAATTTAGCTCTTTTTCCCAGTATTACATTGCAGAAATCCTTTAATCTAACGTTATCCCCGTTTAGCTTCTCAAAGTCATCTCTGGAGACATAAACAACCTTCTCGCCCAAAAGAACTCTCTTCTCCCCAGTGTTCGGATTTTTTGGTATAAGAACTTCTCTCTCTTCTGGGAGATTTTCAATCTCAATCTCTACAGGGTCTGCAACGAAGAAATATCTGTTTGCCTGCGGGTCTATTATTTTTCTGTTTTCCGCATAAAGGCTCCTCATGCTCACATTTACCTCACTTTCACTTAACCCGAGTGCCAGATAAAATCTTCTTATAGCCTCGGCCGTGATTCCGCGCCTTCTCAAAGCTCTTACCGTTGGCAATCTTGGATCATCCCAGCCTTCGTATTTTCCTGCTTCGATCTCCCTTTTTATAAGTGAGGTTGACAGCTTTCCGAATTCAAGCACGTTCACCCTACCCCAGTGGATAGTCACAGGATATTCCCAGCCAAAGTAATCGTATATGTATCTCTGCCTGAGCTCGGAATCCCTGAGATCCTTTCCTCTAAGTATGTGCGTGGTTTTGCAGAGGTAATCTTCGATCGCAGACTCGAAGTCGAGCATGGGATAAACGCAGTAAGCATCGCCTACCAGAGGATGTGGCGTGTAGATTATCCTGAAAGCGACCCAATCCCTTACGGCAGGATCCTTGTGGCTAATATCAGTCTTTATTCTGAGGACAACTTCGCCCTCGTCATAGGCTCCTTCAAGCATCTTTTCCCAGACCTCCAAATTGTCTTCAACGCTCGAATTTCTGTGCACGCAGGGTGTGCCGCTGTCCCTGAACTTTTTGAATTCTTCCTTTTTGCAAAAGCATGCGTAGGCCCCTCCCAGTTCTATGAGTTTCTTCGCATATTCATAGTAGAGCGGGATTCTCTTGGAGGCGTAAATTACTTCGTCTGGTTTGTAACCCAACCACTCGAAGTCTTCAAGGTACCATCCATACGCCTCAGGCATAGGTCTTTTTGTTTTTGGGTCGGTATCGTCGAATCTCAAAATGTACTTCCCTTTGTACTCTTTACAGTATTCCCCGTTTATTATTATCCCCCTTGCAGAACCGAGTGTTGGCGGTCCGTTTGGGTTTGGAGCAAATCTCATCACAACCTTTCCAATCTCGGCTTTTGGCAGAGGAGGCAAGCGGTGTTCCCTTTCCTCTTTCTTTCTCTCTTCTCCGGTGTACATTCTGATGAGGTTCTCTCTCTCTTCTTTGCTGAGGCTTTCGAACTCTCTTATACATTCCTTGACTAGCTGAATAACCTCTTTAACTCTTGGCTTAAGATCGGGATTTTCAGCGATCACCTTTCCGATCACGGCCTTCTCATCTGGTTTCCCGTATTTTGCGGAATTTATTGCAATGTGTTTCATTATAGTTTCCTTCACAGCTCAGCTTTAATTTGGGAAGATATAAAAAAGCTTCCGCATTTAGATGAAAGGCCCGATTCATTTGGAGAACAATGATTTAAATAACCCTATAATCCCAACATATTACATGAAAATCAACAAGAGAGCCTACGGTTTTAACCGTGGGATTGTCGATATGCTTATATATAATAGACCTTGAAAAATTCATTGAAGTTCAGAAAGGTGTCTGAAGTGAGGGGAACGAACATGTTCATAATTAAGGACTGCCCTGCTCTTTGGGAACTCGCTGACAGCTGCGCCAGGCTGTACAATGAGCTGAACTTTGAAAGGAGGCTTCCGGAGCAGAGGCTACCTCCGTGGGGATGGCGTTAACGGGGGGACGCAGCCCCCTGCTTCTGAGGTGTAATGGGATGACGTGGGAGCCTAAAAGGGCTGTGAACAGCAGACCGATGAGAGCCTTAGAAGCAAGAATCTCCCGGCTTTAGTCGTGGAGGGTGTCAACTATGATTATCGCCTTCGTTGGTTATCCCCTCTCTGGAAAAAGTACTGCCGGGGAGGTTGCAAGGGAGTTAGGGATCCCAGTAGTTACGATGGGTGACGTTGTTAGAGAGGAAGCGATAAATCGCGGTTTAGAGCCCAATTCTGAAAATCTCGGTAGAATCGCAACAGAATTAAGAGAAAAAGAGGGAATGGACGCTATAGCGAAGAGATGCATCCCTAAGATAAGGTCTCTCGGCCCAGTCGTTCTCGTTGACGGGGTAAGAGGTATTGCCGAGGTTAAAGCCTTTAAAAATGCATTTGATAACTTCGTTCTCATTGCGATCGAGTGTCCGATTGAGATTAGGTTTGAGAGGGCAATACAAAGAAGAAGAAGCGATGACGTAACCAAAATAGAGGATTTAAGAGAAAGGGACCGAAGAGAGGAATCTTGGGGTCTTAAGGAGGCGATGGAAGTTGCTGATTTCACGATAGAAAACACAGGTGACATCGAGGAATTTAAAGACAAGGTTAGAGCTCTCTTGCGAAAGCTCATCAGCGTCGAAGTTGAAATAGAGACAAGTATAAATCCAACCGAAGAAGAAGAGAAGGTCATAAAGGCCGTCAAAAACCTTTTTCCGGATGCAAAAATCAGAATTGAGGGCAATAAATTGTATGCGATTGCAAGAGATCTTCATACCTTAAGAGAGCTTCTGAGAAAACAGAAGATTCTTGACACTGCAAGGACGGAATTCCTGAGAAACAGAATGGGAAATGAGATAACAGTTTACTTCAACAAGCAAACCGC
>QNUZ01000139.1 GCA_004347865.1 Archaeoglobi archaeon
GCAACATCGGCTGGGCGGTAAGCTCCTGTCTTTAGGGTCACACTCTTGGCCCCTAAATCCCTTATCTCTTCAACGAACTCGACCAATGACTTCTCCGTCGGCATTCCTACACGGCTGTGCCTTTCAAAGCCATCGATTATTCCATCCTTAAAGGCCTGCTGAACGGTCGGATTCTCTGGATCGGGAAGAACAACGTATCCCCTCTTCTTCAGTTCTATTGCTCTCTGCAAATCCCTTACCCTTATCTCTCCACCTATCGCCTTAGCTCCCTGTCCCCACTTTATCTCCACAGTATCGACTTCGAGCTTCGAGACAGCGTATTCGTAAACGCCAAAGCGGGTGTCTTCGACGTTTACCTGCACGACTATGTCCCCGTACTTTCCGTCCCAGAACTCCTTGAATTTCTTCACCCTTCTCTCCATTTCCGGTGATCTAACGACCCTTCCGTTCTTAAACTCCGACTTTGGATCGACTCCACAGACATTTTCGCCAATGATTAGGATGCATCCAGCAAGCGCCGCTCCAACAGCAAGCCCGTCCCAGTATCTCCTTGCAACATCAGTAGATCCGAAGGCACCCATGGCCAGCGGGAACTTCACCTTTGTCTTTCCGATCTTCGATTCCACGTTCACGTTTGGAAAGATCGCCACGTCCGGGTCGGGAGCGATTCCTTCTGCACCCCTAAGCCTCGCAAGCAAATTGAAGTGCGACCAGTCCAAGCCGTAGTCCTTCAGAGATGAAGCGGTACTTTCGCCGAAGTATCTCGTCTCAGGGTATAGGGCCTCGTTTGCCCTGAATGTCGACAGGGCTATCTCGCAGATAAAGGGACAGTCGCTTACGCAGATCGGACACATTCCGCTCTGTGGATTCACATCTCTAACCCTTGTTCTCGTTCCGGTTGTGGACATCGCATTCAGATAGGCCGAATTTTTCTGAACTCTCTCCATCTTTTCACCTCCGTTTCATCGGCTTGACGCTCTAAGGCATAAAAATTTTACGGTCATATACATTTAATACTAACTAATACAATTATATACAGAAACATAAGTGTTTTAGGGCGTTGGTGCCTTTCTTAAAAATTTTTCACGGTTCTGCAAAGAAATTTAAGGTTTTTTTCAATTTTAAATGAATTTACGAAAGATATATATATCGCATGGCTCGAAAGCTGAAAGGTGATTGAATGGATTCTGCAGAGAATGCTAGGGCTTTGCTCAAAGAGAATGGCGTTAAACAGGTTCTTTGTGCATTTAGCGATCTTAGAGGTTATTTAATGACTTTTTCAATTCCTGCAAGAGAATTCATTGAGGGCGATGCCTTCGAAGGCATAGGCTTTGATGGCTCCTCCATAAGGGGATTCAAGAGCATAGAGCAGAGCGATATGGTCTGGGTTGCAGATCCAAAAACCATCAGAGTAGTTCCGTGGATCAGCGATCCAACGCAGAAGTCAGCCATAATGTTTGGCGATGTTTACGAAGCTTGGGCTTCGGGAATTGCAGAATGCGATCCCCGCGGCTACGTTGCAAAGAGAATTGAAAATGAGCTGGAGAAACAGGGAATGAGCGCAGTATTTGGGCCAGAAATAGAATTCTTTGTTTTTCAGAATGTAGATTTCAAAAATCTTGCTTGGGATCTGTGGGTCTCTCCAAACGGAGGGGCTGGAGACAGCTGGGGGGCCCCAAGGGTTCTGCCACAGAGTCCAGAGCTGAGCGGAGCCTACGTGGTGCGTCCTAAGGAGGGATACTTTAGAGCTCCCCCAGAAGACGCCACCGTGGAATATCGGAATGATCTTGTTCATAACCTAGAGCATTTGGGTGTTTTTGTTGAATTTCACCACCATGAAGTTGCAACCCCCGGGCAGGTGGAGCTGGACTTCAAACCCAAGAAGCTAACTCCTGTCTGCGATGCATTTTACCTTTACAAGTTTGCGGCAAAGAACATCGCAAGAAAGCATGGACTAATCGCCACTTTCATGCCAAAACCGATCTTTCTGGACAACGCAAGCGGTATGCATACGCATCAGAGTCTGTGGAAAGGTGAACCCTTCAAGGGTGAAGCGCTTTTTGCGGATCCGAATGATGAGTACATGCTCAGCCAGAAGGCCAGGTATTACATTGGTGGCCTGCTCGAGCACGCAAAAGCCCTTACAGCGATCTGCTGTCCAACGATAAACAGCTACAAACGTCTTGTCCCAGGCTTTGAAGCGCCCATAAACATCTGCTGGAGCCCGAGGAACAGATCTGCATTGGTCAGGGTTCCTATGTACAGCAGAAAACCTTCAGCGATCAGAGTTGAGTACCGCGGAACAGATCCGAGCTGCAATCCCTATTTAGCAATTTCTGCGCAGCTTGCAGCGGGCCTTGATGGTATAAAGAAGAAAGTGGACCCAGGTGATCCTGTGCTGGTCGACGTTTACGAGCTTTCTGGCAGTGAGAAGAGGGAAATGGGAATTGGAGAGCTCCCTACAACGCTAAGAGATGCCCTGGATCACTTGGCGACCGATGAAGTTCTCCAGAGGGTCTTGGGCAGTCACATATTCGATGCCTTCATGGAGCTAAAGATCGACGAGTGGAATCAGTTCTGCCTTTACATCACGCCCTGGGAGTACATGAAGTATTTTGATATCTGATTATAAAAATGGGTGCCCAGAAAACCCAGAACTTTAGCTCTGGGATGAACGGGCAAAGCTTAAATAGTCCTGTGTTGAAAAAGCCTTGGGGACGCTTTTGAGCCGGCAGATGAGGGGAAGGGCGTGAAGCATCCCTTAACGCCGGAAGCTCTTGGCTTTAGTCGTGGAGCGGCTCATATCTAAAAGGACTTTGTTTCGGTTTGGACGAAGCTGATGCACCTCGACCGCTACGATTTGTGGAGAAGCAACGGGGACCGTACAAAAAACTTCCGGGAATGTTAACTTTATGCTATTTTTCAATTTTCTTTCAAAATGGGATATTCGGGATTTTTTCCCTGAAAGACAAAGTTTTTAAGTAGAGGTTAGAGCAATTTTCATGGGCAAGACAGGAACGACAACGTGGGTAAAGATAAGGAAAAGAAACAGCAATGAGTACAGGCTTGTGCCGACAAAGTGGCAGAACTACAAAAAGCCTGGGCCAAATCAGAAGTATACTTCGGATGGAAAGAAGAGGAGGAGGATTAAGAGGTCGCCGAAGTCGATTCTAGGAGTGCGCAGTTAGCCAAATCTTTTTAAAATTTTGAATTTGGCGAGTTTTTAATATCTGCGGCAGACTTCTTCTGTGCAGGACAGAGATCAGGAAATTACGGAACACATCGCCGAACTTAGGACTAGGGTTACAAGGATTGGAATTCTTCTCCTTTTCCTCCTACCATTGCTTTTCTATTTCTCCCCAGATTTGATCCACCGTTTTTGGAAGGGGGTTGTGAACGAGGAAATGTTCGTTTACTCACCCATGGAGTGGATCCTCCTGCGCCTCGGTTTTTCCTTAATCCTTTCTCTGGTCATTCTTTATCCCTATGCTATGCTTGAACTGTATCTGTTTGCAAAACCAGGGCTTTACGAGTCGGAAAGGAGATTTCTGAAGTTCGCAATCATCCCAAGCTATCTCCTATTTCTTGCTGGCTCCTACATTTCATACAAGTTTTTGGTTCCAGTTCTTTACAGCCTGTCCGCAGGAAATCCGTTTTATTCGGCTGAAAAAACGATTCTGAACGCCTTAAAACTTTCATTTTCTCTCGGATTTCTTCTTCAGGTACCACTGGCGATTTTTCTGCTTGATAAGTTCAGAATCTTAAGCTATGAAACCATTAAAAATCTCAGGATTCCCATCTACCTCATCTTAATCGCCCTCATCTTCAACTCCTCTGCAGATGTTGGGGGACTAACAATGATTGCGCTGATATTTTCATTCTTTGTGATTTTCGAACTCTCTCTTTTTGTTCTCAGCCTCAGTAAAAGATAAATAAAGATGGAAATACTTGAAATCATGCATGTAATAATTGCAGGGGCAGGAGAAGTTGGATATGGTTTAGCTAAATCACTCTCGGGTAAAAATGACGTTTATGTAATTGAAAAAGATAAGGAAAAACTCGATCGATTAAATGAGTTAGATGTAATTGCGATAAAAGGCAATGCGGCGAGTTTCCAGGCTCTGACTCAAGCAAAGGTGGATAAGGCGGACATTTTTCTGGGAGTGACAGGAAATGATGAAGTGAACATCGTTTCAGCCATGATTGCCAAAAAAATGGGGGCCAAAAAAACGCTCGTTAGAGTTGAAAATTTAGAGTACACGGATAAACCTGTTACGAGGTATTCCCCTCTAGGTTTCGACTTTGTGGTATGCCCCCCTTTGGTTTTGGCTCACGAAATCGTTGAGCTTGTTGGCATCCCGTTTGCTGAAGAGGTCATAACCCTAAGTGGTGGAGAGATGGATGTGGTAGAGTTTAGGGTTTCTGAAGATTCTCCTGTGGTTGGAAAAAGCTACAAGGATCTCAATTTACCGCCTGACGTCGTCTTAGCTTCTATTCAGAGAAATGGAGACATAATTCTTCCTGGAGAAGAAAATTTGAGACCCGGAGATGAGGTTATAATAGTTGGAAGAAGAGAACAAATTGAAAAGTTAAGGGACTTATTTGGAGAGCAGGTTGTAAAAAGAGTGACGATATTTGGAGCCAATGAAGTAAGTTCCTACATTGCCGAAACCCTCTACAAGAGCCAGGTTAACGTGAAGATAGTGGGAACAAACAAGAAGGCCTGTGAAGAACTGGGCGAGAAGCTTAGGGATATAAGAATAGTCTGCGGTGACTTTTTAGACCTTGATTTCCTTAACAAAGAGGAAATAGGGAAGTCTAACGCGGTTGTTGCGTTAACTGACAGCGATGAAAGGAATTTGCTCGTTTCTCTGCTCTCCAAGAATTTAGGAGCGAAGAGGGCAATAGTTAAGGTTGAGCATGAGGAGTATGCGAGAATCTTCGAAAATGTGGGCATTGATCACGCGCTGAATCCGAGAAAGATGACAATACTGGAAGTTCAGAAACTCCTGATGATGGACAAAGTGGAGGTGAGAACGATTGCAGATATTTCTGGAGCCGTGGTAATGGAACTGGAGGTTAACAATCAGAAGCTCGCAGAAAAAAGGATTGCAGAGCTCCAGCTTCCAAAGAAGACCGCGATATGGGTTTTAATCAGGAACGGGAAGTGTATAATCCCGTCACCCGACTTACTTTTAGCTCCGGGAGACAGAGTTGTGATTAGAACGACTTGGGAGGAGGTAAAGAAAGTAGGAGAGATCTTTGGATGAACTATCGTTACATCGAGAACATAGCGGGGCAGGTTTTGTTCGTGTTTTCATTTTTAGTCCTCTTTCCGGCAATTTCGGCTTTATTTTACGGAGATAGAGCAGATTTTTTCATCTTAACTTTCTTTGTTTCGCTCTCCCTTAGTCTCCTTTTCATTTTTCATTCAAGAGGTTATTTGATATCCAGTATCGAGGACTCAGACGTTTACAGTGCCGTTGCGGTAGTATGGCTTCTTATATCTCTAATTGGAGCAATTCCGTTTGCACTCTATGGTTTAGATCCCATAGACTCAGTCTTTGAGTCGATGTCAGGTTTCACAACAACTGGGGCCACCGTTATTGTGCCTGAAAATTGGCCAAAGTCGATCCTTCTGTGGAGAAGTTTGATGCAGTGGATCGGAGGAATCGGTATTGTAGTTGTTTTTCTGATATTCTTCCCCCAAGAAAGGAAAAGCTCGACTCTACTTGAAGCGGAGTATCCTGTAGTTGTGCTGCCCAAAGTTCGCCCAAAAATAAGGGACATGGCCATCCTTATATTCCAGGTTTATCTGATTCTCACACTTCTGGAAGTCGCAATTCTTTATGCACTCGGACTGAACCTTTTTGAAGCCGTCAACCATGCCTTCACATCGATATCGACCGCTGGTTTTTCCACACATTCCCAAAGCATTGCCCATTTCCATGACGTCAGGGTTGAGGCGGTTCTGGCATTCTTCTGCGCGCTTGGCGGAACAAATTTCGCCCTAATTTACGCATTGTATCATAGGGAAATTAGAGCAATCGCAGATGTTGAGTTTAGGAATTACCTGATTTTCCTCTTTGCCGGTATCCTGATCGTAATGGTCCTTAACTCTCCTAAATTTGGCATTTTAGATTCCCTGCGATATTCTGCATTTCAGGTTATATTTTTGGCAACTACTACTGGCTACACAATTTGCGACTACGATACCTGGAGCGATGCGGCAAAAATAGTTCTTCTGCTTTTAGTGACCATCGGTGGCTGCAGCGGTTCGACTGCCGGCGGGCTGAAGGTGATCAGAGTTATCATTCTGCTCAAATACACGTTCTCCCAAGTATTTAAACTGGTTGATCCCAGGAGTGTAAGGGTCGTAAGGTATGGCAACGCGGTTATAACGGAAAAACATGTAAGCGATGTAGTTGCATTTTTTGTGATTTATCTCTTCGCATTCATTACATCCCTGCTCCTACTTTCTCTCAGCGGATACGACATGCAAACCTCTATATCC
>QNUZ01000014.1 GCA_004347865.1 Archaeoglobi archaeon
AGCAAATGCCCGCGCTGCCACTCTGAGGAAATAGTGACGAGAGGAAGACTATTAAAATGCCTCTCCTGCGGATTGGAGGCGAATAGGGACGCTGCAGGAGTCCTGAACATAGGCTACCTCCACGGAGGTAGCGTTAACGGGGTGGTGGCACACCCCTTGCTTCTGAGGTGGAACGGGATGAGGTGGGAGCCTAAAAGGGCTGTGAACAGCAGACCGATGATAGCCTTAGAAGCAAGAATCTCCCGGCTTTAGCCGTGGAGAGTGTCAAAATCACAACTAAACCCACCTTCAGGCCAGGACGATAGAGAAGCCTATTAGCAGTTTGCTGTAGTTAGCTTCCGGTGTCTCGTGAAGCTGAGTTGTCAAAACTGCGGATATGTCTGGAAGAACAGGGGGATGCGGGGAAAAGAACCGCCCTAGGGAATTTCGCTCTTCAGGAGGTCAGAATAATAAGTTGAGGCTGAAAAGCTAAATTTAATAACTGACTCACAATTTTTTGTGGAAGTCTACGTTTTGCGTTTGGGACATAGAATCGGACGAGATCATAGAGTTTCAACTCATGTTGCACTTACAGCAAGAGCATTCGGCGCAAAGGGCATATATTTCACCAAAGAGGATAAGAACTTGTTTATGAGTGTCGAAAGGGTTGTAAAGACTTGGGGTGGGGAATTCTTTATAAAAACCGCTGATTGGAAGAGGCTGCTTGGGGAATTTGATGGATTGAAAGTTCACCTGACAATGTACGGAATTCCGCTCCCTGAAAAGATTGAGGAGATCAGAAAAGCCAGAAAAGTGCTTGTTGTTGTTGGTGCTGAGAAAGTGCCAAGGGAGGTCTATGAGCTCTGCGATCTCAACATCTCTATAGGAACGCAGCCCCACAGTGAAGTTTCGGCTCTGGCAATTTTCTTGGACAGGGTAATCGGGCAGACATTCACTCTGACCTTTGATAATGCAAAGCTGAAGATCATTCCTAGTGAAAAGGGTAAAAAAGTTTTAAAATTGGGTGATTAGTAGGCCTATGATCCATCCGATCGAGTACCGCTACGGAACAAAGGAAATGAAGCGGATTTGGAGCGAGGAAAGCAAGATAAAGAGAATGATTTGGGTTGAAGTTGCCCTTTTAAAGGCTCTTGCAAAAAAGGGGTACCTGAATTTTGAAGAGGTAGAAAATGTCCGGAAGCGTGCAATTAAGATTAACCCTGGAAGAGTTAAAGAGATAGAGGAGGAAATCAGGCACGATATTATGGCCTTGGTAAAGGCGATGAGCGAAGTTTCAGATTGCAGGTGGATTCATTTCGGGGCAACATCTAATGACATCATTGACACCGCTACCGCGACGCAGTTAAGGGATAGCGTCCTGATTTTCGAGGAGAAGATCAGAAAATTGGCTTTGCTCCTGGTGGAGAAGGCTATTGAATACAAAGAGGTTGTTTGTCTCGGAAGGACACATGGACAGGCCGCTTTACCCACTACTTATGGTTTCAGATTCGCTGTTTGGGCTTCGGAGGTTGCGAGGCATTTTGTAAGGCTCAGGCAGATTAAGGAGAGGCTTTTGGTTGGAAAGATGAGCGGAGCGGTTGGAACTCAGGCTGCTTTTGGAAAAGACGGTTTTGAAATAGAAAACGAGGTAATGAGGTTGTTGAACCTGAAGCCGGCAATTATATCGACGCAGGTAATACCCAGGGATATTTACTGTGAGTATATCGAATTTCTCGCAAATTTGGCAACTACTTTAGAGAAAATAGCTCTTAATATAAGAATTCTGCAGAGGGCAGAAGTTGCCGAGCTGATGGAGAAATTTGAGACAAGACAAGTTGGAAGTTCTACAATGCCGCATAAGAGAAATCCTATCGACAGCGAAAACGTTTGCGGTCTTGCGAGAGTTGTACGAGGCTTTGTGGAGCCGCAACATCAGTCTGCCATACTGTGGGAAGAGAGAGATCTTACTAACTCTTCAGCAGAAAGAATAACCCTGCTGGAAGCCACGATTCTGGCCGACCACATATTAACCAGGCTTATTAAGATTGTTTCAGGCATTGCCATAGATCTTGAAAACGTTAAGAAGAATCTGGAGGCCCAAAGGGGACTGAATCTCAGTGAAGCGGTGATGATAGAGCTGACCAAGAGGGGCGTTGACAGACAGGAAGCGCACGAAATTCTGAGAATAGCTTCTCTGAGGGCATACGCAAATAAAAGTTTATTGCTGGAAGAACTTTTGAAAGAAGAGCGGGTGCTCAGATACTTAAGAAAAGAGGAACTCGCTGAACTCCTAAAGCCTGAAAAATACTTGGGAACGGCTTTAGATAGGGTCGAAAAGGTAGTAGAATGGGTGAAAAGAGCTGTTAATGAGGGCTGAGGAAAGGATCTTATCTCTTTTGGAGGCTTCGAAGAACAGAGGAGAACTTCAGAGCGAAATAGCAAGGAAACTGAATTTGTCGAAGTCTACAGTTTCTGAAATTCTATCTGTTCTGGAAGAAAAAAAGGCCGTGATTAGAGCAGAGATCTCTCCGAAGTCATATCGAGTCTGGCTCACGAAGTACTATCCTCAGCCCATTCCAGGGGTTATGAGGATCGGCGTTCTGAAGGCGAGTGAATATGTAAAGGTTGTTTCTGCCGGAAAAAAGGTCGGTGCAATCTTTAGAATCTACAGAAATGGCATAGAGGCGACAAAGGATCTGGTTCAGGGAGTAATAGATGTTGTTGCAAGCCCTCTAATTACTCAGGTCTTTTTTGGCGTTCTGATGAAAAATATAAAGATTTTCAGGGCTGTTGCAATGAACGGGAGCGGTGTAGCTTTTTCTGTTGGAAAAGGCTTTGGGTGCTCGGAATTCTCAACGATGGAGAGAATACTGAGAAAGTTTATGAAGGCTAAAGGTATACATGAAAGAATAAAATTTTTCGATTCGCCTGAGGATATGATTGCAGAGCTCCCGAATTTGTACGGAATAGCCATATGGGAACCGTATCTATCTATCTTGGATTCAGTAGAGCACTTTGATTCTGTTCTCGGTGACTTTGTATGTTGTTCTCTTGCGGTGAACGAGGAGTTTTTGGAGGTTAACAGGATCCTTTTTGACGAATTTTTGGAAAAATATGATAATTCCAGCCCGAAAGAAGGAGTCGAACCTCTAGCTGAGCTTACGGGCTTCTCAAAAGATCTAGTAGCCAGGTCTCTTTCGAGCTATGAATTTGAAGTTGGCTTTGAGGAACTTAAAAAAGACATCGAAGAGTTAAGATTTGGCGGAATTGAAGAAATCCTTAGCTTTTATTAGATCACTGAGCTTTAAGACGCTCTCGAACTCGAGCCCCGATTCTTCTCTGTCAACAACAGCAACAATCGTTGCAACTACCCCTCCTTTTCTCTTCACCCTTTCAGCCACGGAAAGGGCTGATTTGCCTGTAGTGATTACATCTTCAACAATTGCAACCCTTTCTCCCTTCTTGATCTCTCCTATCATATCACCGCCAACTCCATAGCTTTTCTGTTCCTTTCTAAAAATAACAAGGGGCTTTTTTGTTTTTAAGGACACAGCAGTAGCAATTGGAACCCCTCCAAGCTCGATACAGGCAATTTTATCAAATTCATACCTCTTTAGGATATCCACTATTCTATCTGAGATCATTTCCAGGATATCCGGATAAGTGATTGCGATCTTTATATCCACGTAAACATTGCTTTTCTTCCCCGAAGATAAAATGAAATCTCCAAACTTTAGTGCTCCGACTTCTATTAATCTTTCCAAAAGCTTCACCACGGCACCTCCTTGAGTTTAAGCTTGAAGGCCAGCAAGTTCACAAAAAGATGTAGTAGTGGAGTTATTACTATTGCTATCGCTATTTCAGTTATTCCAAAGAGCTTCCAAAAGGCCCTTGTGAGGCTTGCAAATGCGAGTGCAAATAAAAGGAAACTGAGCTGGTCGACTAAGGGAAAACTTCTGCCTCTCTCGAATCCGAACCTCCTTTTCACAAAGCTTCCAGCTGCATCTCCTAGCATCGAGCCGAATGAAAAGGCCAAAGTTAAACAGAAAAATTCGTTGTAGGGTAGTGCAGATAGTATCTTCACGCCTGTTTGTATCTCTATAACTCTTTGAAGGTTTGCAGTCAGAATACCTCCCAGAATCCCCCCAAAAAAGCCCGAAAAAGTTTTACCATCCCCTAAGATTCTCCTACCGTCTAGGAATTTCCTGCCAAAGTCCATTGGCTTAAAACCCCCAAGTATGACAGCGAAATTGTTGGGGGTATAAGCAGGCAGCAGGACCCATATCACCTTTAGCAAGACCTCAAACATTACAGGCACCCTGCCACTCGCAATTTTTGCAGGCAAAATCCTTCCATTCTTCGATTATTTCTTTGATTTTGTTTCTTAGATCATCCCATTTGATCCTTTTACCGACCTTTAAGCCCAGTTTTTTCAATGCGAATTCGTCTAGCGTTCTAACCTCTTTTTCCGAGCCGGAGGAATAGTTGCAGAAACCTTTGTTGTATGGGCAGGCCTTGCATACGTCGTCAATGTCATCGACGACCTCCACCACTGAAATGCTACTCAGTATCCGAGTTAGATTATCCCGAAACTTTTCGTCGTAGTCGTATCCTTTAAAGAAGTGTAGACATATCAGATGGTGCCCTCTGAGTCTGTGCATACTCGGACTCTTCGGATAGTTAAAAAAACTTCCTAGTCTAATTCGATGTCTCCGTGTTTCTTGACGTAGTTTACAAGCCCCCCCTCATTTAAAATCTTTATCATGATCTCTGGCAGGCTTTTAGCTCTTATTTCACCCCTTTCTGTGTATATCGTGCCCTTGAGTAGATCCACTTCTATTTCTTCTCCGTCCCTTATCTCATCGGTTGGTGCTATGAGAAGAGGAAGTCCAATGTTAATAGCATTTCGGTAGAAGATTCTTGCGAATGATTTTGCAATCACTGCACTCACACCAGCAATCTTTAAGGCCAAAGGTGCGTGCTCCCTGCTGCTACCCATTCCGAAGTTTTTACCTGCAACTATGAAGTCTCCAGGCTTGAATTTTTTCATAAAATCTGGATCGGCATCCTCCATTATGTGTTTTGCGAGTTCTGGCATGTTGCTTCGAAGATGGTAGTATCTTCCCGGGGTTATGTGATCCGTTGAAATGTCATCTCCGAATTTCCAGGCTTTTCCTTTGAGCCTCATAATTTTGGAGCCTTCGTTACGAATACCGGCACATCGCTAATCCTTATAACCGGGTCCGAAACGCTTCCACCTATGAGGGATCTTGGAAAGCCCAACCCGCGGGATCCGAGGAATATGCTTGTAGCTTTCGTCTCCGCTTGCTTTTCTAATATCAACTTTGCGGGCAGTCCGCGTGGTTTTAAGTCGGTCACTTTTAGGCCTTTTGCTTTCAAATCTTCCGCAATCGGCTTTAGGTCATCTTTCGCACATTTCTCGTCCGTGTCAACATGAAGTAGAATTATCTCTCCTCCCGTTCTCTTTGCGATCTCGCTTGCGTACTTCAAGGCCATCTCGGAAGGTTTTGAAAAATCAAAAGCTACAAGAATTCTCGCAAAAAGTTTATCGCATGGCTTGTAACATTTTACGCCATCTTCCAGAATTTCGGTTCTTGATTTGAAAATATAGACGGGAATTTCTGACTTTCTGGCAACTCCTTCCGACACGCTGCCCAAGAGTATCTCTTTGAATACACCTCTTCCCCTTGCGCCAATTGCTATAAAGTCGTAGGACTTTGAATGCTTTACTATCTCGTTAACGGGATTTCCGGATGGGAAGGGCTTGATTACCTTGGCCCTTAAATCGGCTTTTTCGATCTTTTCGAGAATCTTTGGAATTTCATCTTCGGCCCTCTTTTCTTCGAGTTCTATGTATCTTTCTAGATCAAATCCGCCACTAACCGAGCTCAGTTTTGCTGTGTTCACCACAAAAAGAACAGTGACTTCCTTAACCCCGGCATTTTTCAGGTCCTCAAGAAACTCGGCTACAATCATGCTGTAGGGGGAGAAATCTGTTGGAAATAGCATCTTTTCAAGCGATACCATGTTTTCGGCCAAGTAGCAATGCTTATAAACATTTCGAAAAACGCATCGGCATGGAATTTAAAGTCGTTGTCTCAGATCCAAAAACAGGCAGAGCTTATCAGAAAACAGTTAGCGGAGCAAATGCGAACAGATTGGTAGGGAAGCAGATAGGGGATATAATCAGTGGGACAATACTAGATCTTCCACCTGATTACGAACTTCAGATAACCGGAGGTTCGGACAAAGATGGTTTTCCAATGCGTCCGGATATACCCGGTCCAACTAGGAAGAAAATTTTGGTTTCAGGCGGAATTGGATTCAGACCAAAGGAGAGAGGATTGAGGAAGAGGAAGATCATGAGGGGCAGGGTAATATCGAAGGACATTCTTCAAATCAACGTGAAGGTTGTGAAACACGGAAAAGTCCCACTCGAAGAGATCCTAAAGAAGTAGATGGCCCTGTTGGATCACAAGCATCGGGCTAGGGTATTTTACAAATATTTTTCCAAGATCTACGATTACATTAATCCGATCTTTTATTCAGACTTAATGAGGGAAAAAGTGCTAGAGATGGCGGGAATCGAGGATGGGGATTTGGTTTTGGAGGTGGGGAGTGGAACCGGGTTTACGACATTGGGAATAGCAAAAAGAGTTCCGCAGGAAAGAATCTTTTGTGTTGACCTAACTTTGGAGCAAATAGAAAAAGCAAAAAAGAAATTGAGTGCCAATTTCATTATTGGAGATGCAGAAAACCTGCCCTTCAAGGATAGAACATTCGACTCAGCCATATCGGCGGGAAGCATAGAATACTGGCCAGACCCCATGAGAGGCATTTCTGAGATGGTAAGGGTTACAAAAAGCGGTGGGAAAGTGGTTATTCTTGCACCGCGAAAACCGGACAATATTCTGGTGAGAAAGTTTGCGGAGTCTATTATGCTATTTCCTTCGACAGAGGAGTGCATCGATTGGTTCAAAAAAGCAGGACTAAAAAATATTGATTTTGTCGAAATGGGGCCATACAGGTTCTGGAGTAAGCTTGTGGTGATAATTTCGGGAGAAGTGCCTTGAAACTTACAGCTGAAAGCCTCGCATTTCAGGGGCGGGGAGTATGTTAGTTCAACCCGAAATCGAGGGATTATTGTTCTATTTCTAAATAGAAAGACTTTTGCGTTTGGATATGGGGTTTTATGAATTCGAGGTTCGCTCAGAAACACACAAATTTAAAAACCCTAGAAAATTTCATCCGGAAATTTCATGGAGGGGTTAGAGTTTGAAGAACCTGAAATCCGCCACACTTGGAATTCTAATAAGCCTGATAACGACTTTGATAATATTCAAGTTTACCGAGTCGAGTTTGACATGGGAAGTTCTTAGCAGGGTAAATTTTGCATTTTTGGCGCTGGCAATTCTTCTTCAGGTTGCATTCTGGCTCATTTGGGCTTTAAGGCTCGGAATGATTTCGAGATATCTGGGGTTCTATTTACCCTTTTTGAGCTCTATTCAAATAACCTTAAGCAGTATGTTTATTGCGGCAATAACGCCCTCTTCCGCTGGTGGCGAACCTTTAAGAGTAAAAATGCTCTCAGACCGCGGAATGGGTGTAGGGGAAAGCACCTTTGTTGTTCTTACCGAGAGGGTTCTTGACTCACTTTTCTTCATATTTGCTCTTCCAATATTTTTGATTTTCACAGGATTCGCTACGGATCTTGGATACAGAGTTGCGTTTGTTTTTCTTGTGTTATTTCTCCTTTTCCTGTACGCTCTCTATGAGATCCTAAGGAGTGAGGAAAATTTAAGCAAATTCGCAAGGTGGTCAGGCAGGATTTTCAGAAAAAGAAAAATTTCAGAGAGGTTTGAAAAAGAACTCAGAAATTTGAGAAAAGGCGCACTGAAGTTACTCTCTGCCCCATTTTACTTGGTGATTTTATTCACTCTAACAGCCCTGATGTGGTCTGCAGTCTTCCTGATCCCTTCTATAATTTTGCTATCTTTTGGTCAGAATCCCCATTTTATGCTATCTTATACTGCTCAGCTTATAATCATCATTATATCTCTCATTCCGCTAACCCCCGGGAGTAGCGGAATTGTGGAGAGCAGCATGGCGTATCTGTACTCCAATTTTGTGGATTTGGGTGTTCTTGGCTCTCTTGTAGCTGTTTGGAGATTTATAACCTATCATCTGAACATAATCTTCGGTGCAGTTTCGCTTAACTCAGGGGTCTTCAAAAAATTTTTCAGATAACGTATTCGTCTCCATCTAATCCCAGGCTTATATCTTGTAGCATTTTAGAAGCTAATCCCAGAAGAACCTTATCTTCTCCAACAAGCTCTCTTATAAGCATGAGTGAGGTGGATTCCTTTAATTCGACGCTCTTTAAATCTTCCAACAACTTCAGAAGTTTCATTGTGAGCTTGTAGATTTCAGCAAGCTTTATGCCGTCCTCTCCCTCAACAACTTCTTCCTCTTCTTCATCCAAAAAATCGAACTCGTCCATGGTTTATTTAAAAACTTGATCTGGATTTAAAGCTTTCCATAATCCTTTTCTATTGTAGGTCCAGACAATAAAGAAAGAGTTCAAGTTGCGGGCAATCGGAAGAGTAACTCCTCCACAACAGAACCAAGGTTCGGATTTTTGCGCGGTAGTTTAGTAAAACTTTAATATTCTTTCAGGAACTTATATCAATGGTAACGGGCATAGTCTTTCATTCGGTTTATCTTGAGCACGAACAGAGTCCCACTCATCCTGAGAGAAAGGAAAGGTTGGCTTATACGATCGATCAGCTTAAGGAGGAGGGAATATTCGACTCTCCAGAGATAAAAATCCTTGAACCCGTAGCAGCGAGCATCGAAGACGTGCTTGAAGTTCATACGAGAGAATACATTGAATTTCTCAGAGAGGAGAGCAAGAGAGGCGGCATAATAGATATGGACACAAACATTCCTGTTGGAGTATTTGAAAAGGCCTTAATGGCGGCTGGTGGGGCAATAAGGGCCGCTAAAGCGGTTCTTGAAGGCGAGGTGGATAATGCCTTTGCAATGGTTCGACCGCCAGGCCACCATGCCAAACCTCATATCGGGGCAGGATTTTGTTATATAAACAATATTGCAGTTATGGTTAAATGGTTGCTGAAAAGAGGGCTGAGGAGGATTCTGATTCTCGACTGGGACGCTCATCACGGTGATGGGACACAGGAGGTATTTTACAGCGACAATCGGGTTTTGTTCATATCAACGCATCAGATACCGCTCTATCCTGGTACAGGCTATCCTCAGGAGTGCGGAGAAGGCGAGGGAATGGGATATACGGTGAACATCCCAATGCCACCGGGAACTGGGGATGAAGGCTATAAGATGGCTATTGAAGAGGTAATAGAGCCATTAACGCTCGAATTTGAGCCGGAATTCATTGCGATCTCTGCTGGGCTAGATGCCCACTTTACGGATCAGCTAACAGGTCTAGCTTTAACCGCAAGAGGATATGCGGAGATGTTCAGATGGTGTGTGGACATTGCGGAGGAAATATGCAACGGCAGAATCGTTGCAACACTTGAGGGCGGTTACAGTGTGGAGGCGGCGCTGCCTTATACGAATTTGGCAATAATCTCCGCTATGGCTGGATTTGATATTTCTGCTATAAGGGAGCCCGAAAACTATCTTGCAGAACTCTTATGGAGAAAGAAGGCTGCGGCGATACCCAAACTGAAGTCGAATATCGAAGAAGTTAAGAGGGTTCATTCGAGGTTCTGGAAGTGCTTCAGTTAGCATATCTTTTTAGAGTTAAAAACAGCATTTCGGTGATGCAATGGATTTGGAAAAACTGAAAGAACTCCAGCTTGAGATTGCCCGGAAAGTGGATTTGAGAGATAGATATAACTTTTCTGAGATAAAATACGTAATCGGGGTTGATCAGACATTTTTGGGTGAAAAGATAATTTCATGTGCCGTTAAATTCGAATTTCCGGAGCTGAAAGAGATCGAGAGGAATTTTTCCGTGGATAGGGTCACGTTTCCATACATTCCGGGATACTTGATGTTTCGTGAAGGTGATCCGGCGGTTAAAGCCGTAGAAAAGCTGATTTCGGAGAAAACTGTTATAATCGTTGACGGAAGCGGTATTGCCCATCCCAGAAAGTGTGGACTTGCAACCTACATCGCTATTAAAACAGACACCCCATCGATAGGGGTAACAAAAAAGAGGCTTTTCGGCGAAATTGAAGGGGAGGGGGAGGTCAGGGCTGTAAGGGATGCCGGAAGGGTGATAGGCTACGCTTTGGTAGGTTGCAAAAATTGCAGGGAGATTTTTATTTCCCCAGGAAGCTTTATTTCTCCAGAAACAGCTCTGGAAGTAATCAGAGCCTGCATGAGGGGTAAGCTTCCACTTCCGATTAAAATCGCGCACGAATTTGGCCAACAATTAAAGAAATCGATCAATTAGATTCACCATGCAGTGAAGTGTGTCACTTCCACAACTTCAGCTTCTATTGCTTCGAGCAACCCTCCTGTTTTTATCTGTATTATCCTTCCTACTCCTTTTGGATTCAGCCTTAATCTTACTACAGCCATTTCGCTTTCTTCGATGTAGTGTGGTGAGGAGTAGAACATGGACTGTTGTACGACCTCTTTTCCGCTAACTTCGGCGATTACACCACTAACTCCCCTGTCAAGATCTCTTATTTTTGAGTAGGTCAGGAATACGCAGTCCCCAAGATTAACCCTTAGTGCTGTGGCAACGTTGTGCGCACTTCTAAGTTCGATCGTCCTAATATTCCTTCTAATGATGTCTTCAATAATACCCTTTGCAATACCGCTCAGCACGTAGCATTTCATTTTCTCACCTATACATCGGGAACTCCTCCTTTTTTACTTCCTCTACCGCCTGTTCGGCGAGCTTTTGCATTTGCGCCTCAATGAATTCAGCCTCTTGGAGCAGTTTGTCGATCTTTATATTCCAGCCCAGTATCTTGTTTAGAGCCACAATCAGATTCGCCGAAGCTCTCGGATCCGGGTTGAAGCCAGAAGTTTCGCCCAACAGGGCGATTCCGGGGAATTTTACTGCGACGCATTCATTCATTATACTTCCTGCAACCCCGGAAATTGTTCCTGTCCTGAATATCTCTACATAGTCCTTGATTTCGGCAAGCAGTTCCTTGTGGCTGACGGCACCGAAGACTCTTTTCTTGTCCTCAAAAGTTGCTATCCCTGCAAGTGAGAAAATTCTGTGTGCTTTAACCTCGATGGCCCAATCAACGATCACTCTGCTAATTTCGTAGGCTATTTGTGGAATTATCGGCACATCGGAATGAATTAGAATAAAGTTGAGTTCTTGGGACTGGTAGATCCTTATAGGCGGAAGGACAACTCCTTCATAAAGGGTTGCAACGGGTGGTAGCATCTTTGATTCTAGGATCCCCAAATTTTCAAGCTGCAGTTCTGTAATGAAATAACCTGTTGCGATTGTACCTACAAGACCGATTCCCGGGAAGCTTGTCAGGATTATTGGATTTTTTAGCGACGGTCTCTCGGCAATAATCTCCGCCTCTGCGTGATCGTCCATGAGTTGTGTTGTACTCAAAATATTTCAAATTTCCCTTTAACGGGAGAGCATTAAAAGGGAACAGATAGTGTTTCGGACACTTAAAATTTTATAACTGAAAGCCCCGCCCTAAAGGGGCGGGGAGGAGGTCAGTTAAAAATCTATGAGGGTTTAACGATTACAGAATATTTTACCCCGTCAACGATGACCTCAAAGCTACCCGAAACCTTTTGCGCAGCCGGTGGAAAAGGTTCCTCTTTTGTTTGTCCCATCAGGAACTGCAGCCCAGTCTGCGGAAACAGGGCATAGATCAGTACGCTTTCGTCTGCAGCCTTGATTCCCCTCTCTTCCAGTTCTTTTTTCCTCTTCTCGAACTCTGGCTCAAGAAGATCGGCAGGTCTGCAGTCTATTGGTTTTTCTTCTCCAAGGATTTTTCTGATTATTTCTGGTTTGATTGGGGCAGGAGTTCTCCCGTACATTCCCTTCACAAGATCCTTGGTTTCCTTGGTCACAACTTTATACCTCTCACCCATAAGCACGTTCAGCACGGCCTGAACCCCAACGATCTGGCTTGTTGGTGTGACGAGAGGAGGATAGCCCAAGTCTTCCCTAACTCTTGGCACCTCTTTCAGCACCTCAGGCAGTTTTTCTAGGGCGTTCTGTTCCTTTAGCTGTGCGATCATGTTGGAGAACATTCCGCCGGGGATCTGGTAAACGAGGACGTTTGTGTCTGGAATTGTTGAAAGAGGATCGAGGTATCCAGCATATTTTTCTCTGAGCTTCATGAAGTACTCTCTGACCTCTAGCAGCACGTCCAGCCTAACGCCCGTTTTATACCCAAGCTCTTCTAGTGCAAATACCATGCTCTCTGTGGGGGGATGGGACGTCCCGCAGGCAAGTGGTGACATGCATGTATCGATGATTTCCGCCCCCGCTTCTACAGCTTTGAGGAGGCTCATTGAAGCCATTCCACTTGTGTAGTGGGAATGGACGTTTATCGGCAACCCTATTTCTTTTTTCAGGGCACTGACGAGTTCGCTGGCCATTTTCGGAGAAAGCAATCCTGCCATATCCTTGATGCAAATTGAATCCACCTCAAGTTCTGCCAGCTGCTTCGCGATTTCGACATACTTCTCGACCGTGTGCACCGGAGAGACCGTGTAGCATATTGTACCCTGAATGTGATACGCTCCGTATTTTTTTGCAAACTTTATTGGAGCCAGAAGGTTTCTTGTGTCGTTAAGGGCATCAAAGATTCTGAAAACATCCAGTCCGTTTTCTATCGTCTTTTTTATGAACTTTTCAACGATATCGTCAGGGTAGTTTCGGTAGCCCACAAGGTTCTGGCCACGCAAAAGCATCTGCAAGAGCGTATTCTTTACTCTCTTTCTGATCTCTCTCAGCCTCTCCCATGGATTTTCGTTCAGAAATCGGTGGCAGACATCGAAAGTTGCCCCTCCCCAAACCTCGAAGGAGTAAATACCTGCAGAATCGAACTTCTCAAGGATGGGCAGCATGTCTCTTGTCCTCATTCTTGTTGCAAGCAGCGATTGATGCCCGTCTCTAAGCGTGAGATCGACGATCTTTACCATGGCTCGGATTTTGGTTCGAATATAATAAAATTTCGTCTCTTATGCTGCATTCTAGATGGATTAATAGTTTAGATCCTTTTTCTCTTCAGCGCGGTGATTACTGCATGGCAATCGCATGCAGTGGCTAGCACAACTTTTTCTTTTTCTTTTGCTCTTCTCACAGTCTCCAGAAAATCGAATCCCCTGATAGCCCCCAAACCTGGGGCAATCTGGTGGCTTATAAGGACCATGGCTTCAGGATACGCAAACCTTATGATTTCGGACATGGGACACGGTCTTTTTATTTTTGTTACCGGGCAAATCTCGGGCGAGACGCAGTTCTCGATGCAAGTCTTGTCTCTGTTGTAGCTCAGGATGATGCCACCTTTTCCGACTGATACTATCAGTCTGGATGGAACTCCCGAAAGAATGAAGTCGATAGCTTCGTTCCAGGGTTCAAAATAGTCTTTAACGGCTTCTGCAACCACATGAACAGAAGCGGTGGGGAATATCCACTCGGGGCTAACTCTCTCAGCAATCTCGGCAAGCTTCTCTGCCCCAGCATCATATACTTTAATGCCCAGTTTTTTGGCAACTTCGCAATTTGGGTTACTGTCTAGTAGAATGAAGTCCCTTCCCTGGCTGATCAGATATTCGGCCGCCTTGAGCCCGAACCTTCCTCCACCGACAATTATGTCCATAATCAGATCCCGAATGGATTCTTAGCCGCCTTTATTCTCTTACCCTCAAACTCTATTTCCTCTATTATGCGATCTCCAAGCAATTCCTCGATTTTTTCTGGATCTCTAAGGCTTAAAACCTCGAAGGCTGGCACGTCTGCAGCCCTGAGAATTTTAATTGCCTCTATGGTGCTCATCTTCTCGAGCTTGGAACCTATGAGTTTTTTAAGTTCCTGGTACTTTTCAAAGCTCTCGAGCAAAGTTATCTTGAAATCAAATCCGAGTGCCTTACAAAATCTTTCCCAGAAATGCTCTTCCGAAACAATTCCTAGGGTTATAAAACCGTCTGAAGTTCTGTAAATCTCATATGCAGGATTTCTGGCAAAAACAGGAAGAATTCCGAATCCGTTGAGAATTGAGGTTGTGTGAATTGGGATCGAGAAAAATGCGGATTTCAGCATGCTTATATCAATGAATTTTCCTTTTCCTGTTTTTTCCCTCTCTATCAAGGCAGAAAGAATCGCTATCGCTGCAAATACGGCGGAAGAGAAATCTGCGATCTGTAAGTTTGGATCTGCTAACTCCCCTTTACCGCTGATTTCCAAGATTCCGAGAAGTCCTAGGATGTTAAGATCATGGGCTGGATACTGGGAAAGCCTTGATTTCTGGCCGAACGCAGAAATAGAGCAGTATATTACTTTTGGATTAATTTTTAAAATAGATTCATAGTCTATTCCCAGCTTTTTTGCAACTCCAGGCCTGTAGCCTTCTACGATTACGTCAGCATCCTTGGCCAGTGAGAAAAATCTTCCCCTGTCCTTTTCATCCTTTAAATCAAGCTTCAGGAATTTTTTTCCAGCGTTGAATACGGCGAAAATCTCTGAAAGGGCTCTTGCGGGGTCTCCTGATGGGGGTTCTATTTTTATCACCTCTGCCCCCAAAAGCTGTAGTACCCTTGTGCAGAAGGGTCCCGGATAGAAGCTTGCGAGTTCGATGACCTTGATATTTAGCATATTTGAAGGAGGGAGATGGGTTTTAAATTTTTATTATATCCTTTAAGATTCTTTCCGCGATTGTGTACGGATCCTTACTGTCCAGAAGCAGATTGCTGCACCTCTTCGTTATCTCGGCTCTTATTTCTTCCATTGCAATTTCCAATGCCATCATCTTCGTTCTCTCGGCTCTCTTAATTTCTAGGGTACCGCTTCTCTTTAGAAACTCGAAATGCTCGGTTATTGCGTCTGCAAGCTCTTTTATCCCCTCACCTCTGGTTGCGACCGTTTTTATAACCCTCTTTCTCCATCGTTCAGCATTTGCCGACCCTTTTTCGGCAGAATCACTGGAATCCAGTGAGAGGGTGAAGCTGAGCCATCTCTCGAGGTTCTCAGCACCTTCAAGGTCCGATTTGTTTATCACGAAAATATCACCTATTTCCAGGATTCCAGCCTTGTTCACCTGTATATCGTCTCCCATTTCAGGCATCAAAACCACTATGGCGGTATCTGCAACCTCGAGTATTCCGATCTCTCCCTGCCCAGCCCCTACGGTTTCGACAAGGATCATATCATATCCAGCAGCGTCGAGCAACTTTACCACGTCTCCAGTCTTTTTGGCAATTCCTCCAAGTCGGCCACGTGAACCCATACTCCTGAAGAATACCCTCTCATCTGTCCAAAGGTTCTTGTCGACGTCTGCCCCGTTCAGGCGGAGCCTGTCTCCAAGAAGCGCTCCGCCTGTGAAAGGTGAGCTGGGATCCACAGCGACAACTCCAACACTCTTTCCGCGTTTTCTGAACTCCTCAACGAGTTTGCTAACCAGAGTGCTCTTTCCAGTGCCTGGAAAACCGGTTATTCCAACAACCTGCGCTTTGCCCGTTTTGTCGTAAATCTGACGGAGTATTTCCTTTGCTATGGGATGTCCGTTTTCCGCGAAGCTTATAGCTTTGGCGAGAATCCTTCGATCCCCTCTTTTTATTCTTTCAACGAAATCCTGAACGTTCATAGGTTATCTCTTCTTTTCTCTGCGACCTTCTGCTTGATAAATTTAATTATTTCTGATATCGGTGTTCCCGGAATGAATACAGCATCAACTCCGCAAGCCTTCAGCTTTGGAATGTCTTCTGTCGGTATGGTCCCCCCAACTACTACAACTATCTCATTGGGATCTCCTCCGTACTGGGTTATAAAGTCCAAAACTCTTGGAACAAGTGGAATATGGGCTCCACTCAGTATGCTGATCCCTAAAACGTCAACATCTTCATCGATGACAGCTCTGGCTACTTCCTGCGGTGTCCTGTGCAATCCGGTGTATATGACTTCGAAGCCCGCATCTCTTAGAAATCTGGCAATAATCTTTGCTCCTCTATCATGACCGTCCAGCCCGAGCTTGGCAATTAAAACCCTGATCTTTTCCATTGCTACCACCTAGATTATTATCGGTTTTCTATAGGTACCGTATACCTGTTTAAGGACCCCCATAATCTCCCCAATCGTTGCGTAACTCTTTACTGCCTCGAAAATTGCAGGCATCAGATTCTCTCCGCTTTCGGCGCAGTTTTTAATCCACTTTAGATTTTCCATCACGGCCAGGCTGTCCCTTTCAGATTTGACCTTTCTCAGCCTTTCAATTTGCCTCTTCTGGATTTCGGGGTCTATTCTCAGCAGTGGTATTCTTAGCCGCTCCTCGATTCTGAACCTGTTCACACCCACAACCACTCTGTTTCCCTCTTCGTATTCTTTCTGATATTTGGCTGATGTATCTGATATTTCCCTTACGAAGAAACCGTTTTCAATCCCCTTTAAAACCCCTCTCAGTACGCTTCCCTTTCCCATCTCCTTTATAAAAATGGGTGCCCAGAAAACCCAGAGCTTTAGCTCTGGGATGAATGGGCAAAGCTTAAATAGTTCTGTGCTGAAAAAGCCTTGGGGATCTTCCCTTGCAGAAGGAAGTCCAGATATGCGTTGTAGGCAGGGTGTTCAGGCCGAATAAATCAAAAGTCCTGGCTTTGAATAAAACGCTCAGCGAGTATTTCAAACTTGTAAAGTGGTATCTGGGCTACAATTCCACATCGAAGAAGTTTTTGCATGAAAAATGCTATGAAGACGCAAAAAGACTGTTTAATCTCAACACGGCCTTAATCCAGACAGCCAGAGACAAGGCTGTCGAGATCCTGAAGAGCTTTGAGGAAAACAGAAAAAAAGAAAGCGTTCTGGAGCTTAAAAGGATTTCCCTCCGCTTCGATAAAAGGTGCTACAGCTTCTCTAAAACGGACAACGCTCTAACGCCGTACTGGCTTACACTGAGCCTTAACAGAAAGGAGAGAACAAGCCTTCCGATAGTCTTCGGTGAAAGGCAAAGGCAGAGGATA